>CALRPK020000476.1:0-3000 GCA_943370015.1 Paracoccus haematequi | reverse complement strand
TCTGGAGCACCGACTGGTTCCATCACCGCAAGCGCGAGATCGAACGGCTGAAGGCTGCGCTGGAGCGTGCGCGCGAACAGATGGAGACCGGCATCCGCGTGCGCGGCGCCAATCATGCCACCGCGCGTCCCCTGATCGAAGCACCTGCCGAACCGGAGCCGGAGCCGATCGATATCAATCATCTGACCATGAAAATGCCTGCTTATGTCCGGGCCGACCTTACGGTCCGATCCAGTGTCGAGCCGCATGAGGCCCCAGTCGCCCAACTTGCTGATCTGGTGAGCAAAATCGTTGCCATCGAAGGGCCGATCCATATCGACGAGGTCGCCCGCCGGATCACGACGGCCTTCGGCAAGACCAAGGCGGGAAGCCGGATTGTCGAGGCTACGGGCAGGGCAGTCAGGCAAGCGCTTCGGCAGGAGCCCATTCTGATGCAGGACGGCTCCTTCCTGATGACACAAGCGCAGGCGGCGGCCCCGCCTGTCAGGGACCGTTCGGCTGAAACAGGCAGCTTGCTGAAGGCGACCTATATTCCGACATGCGAGATCGTGGCGGCTGCGGCACTTGTGCGGCAGGAAAGCGGGGACGTTGATGGTGACGACCTTATCCGCGCGATTGCCCGGCTCTTGGGTTTCCTGAGGGTTGGAAGCGAGTTGTCGACTGTGATCGCCGAGGCGGTATTCGAATAGGGCTACCGCTTTTTGGCCGATGCGACTTTTCAGGCCGCGGAACTTCACAGGGCTGTGGCTTATGAGAAAGCTTTGCCGCTTTCAGTGTTGAGCAGGCAATTGCATCCTCGCCATCAGGGATTCTGATGCTGTCATCGAAGGACAGTCTCGAGGCCACCTCAGATCACCATCCGCCCCGAGGCGATGGCCTTGCGCACGGCACTTTCGTGCACCCCGCGCAAGGCGGCATAGGCGCGCCGCGACAGCCCCATCTTTCGACATTCTCCAATTAAGTCAGTGATTTGGACTTGCTCTTCGGGCGGTCTCGGCAATGTCTGCGACACCTTGAAACGGAGGTTTCCGATGCCCGCCAAGACCACCCCGATGACCGGTTTTGAGGCCAATTGCCTCGCCGCCGCCGACCATTTCATCGCCTGCCGCGGGTCAAAACCCGCGACCCGCATCCGCGCCAGGTTTGATCGGATCGATCAGGCCGAAGCCTTCGCCGCAACCTTCTGCGACAGCCGCACAATGATCTACGCGGTCACCGCCGAAGGCCGCTCCGCCCACATCAAGAACGCCTGAAGGAGGCCCCGATGTTTACCAACTTCTCCGCCGTCCAGATTAACCGCCTCGCCCAGCGCCTGAATGAGGCGCCCCTCGGCCGAAGCGCCAGCGTGGCGGCTGCCGCCGAACGGTTCGAACGGCTGCTGGCCGCAAAGATCGGGGCTGATCGCGCGCCCAAGGCGATCAAGGCGATCCTGACCGCCCCGGGCATCGAGACCGCCGAAGGGCGGCTGGCGGCCGAGATCGAAGCCTGCGAGCCGGACGCCCCGGCAGAACCGGCGCCGCCCTCGGTCACGCCGGAACCAGCCGTCGAACCGGCGCCAGTTGCCGACACCGAACCCGCCGCCGCGCCCCGCGCCCCGCGTCGCCGCCGGGATGCCGACACCGAAGCCAAGGCCCGGCAGGGCGAATTGCCCCCGCCGCCCGATTTCTCCGCCCCGACCCACGCCCGCTTCCGGGCCAAGCTGGCCGCGCTGGTGGAACTGGCCGGGAAGGCCGATGCCACCGGTCTGCGCGCGATCGCGATAAACCCTGTCTCTTCCAGCCCCAAGGCGCTGGCCCGCTACCGAGACCTTGCGGTGCTGGCGATCGAGGCCCGCGAGGGCCGGGCATGATGTCACCATTGTCGGCGGATGAAACCCCGTCTCGGTGGTCCTTGTCCCACAACAGTCGGTCGCTGCGGCGGGCACGAGCGACCTGTTCGGAGCGGAAAAGGTCTGTCCCCTCCTGTCGCGGGACTACCACAATCAACTATTCCGATTGCAGGCACGCAGCTGCTGCAGGATGAAGGTTGCCGAGAGTCTGCGACCCACTGATTATCAAAACGCCTTCCCGATGAAAGGGGTAGGCGTTACGGTTGTTTATACTTTGGAGGCTTGTTGTTGAACGAAAGAATCCCGCAGACCGACAGTCAGAAGTCGCCGAATGCAGATGTCGCAATCCACCGGGCATCTGCTCCACTTGGGCGGTCCATCCCATATCGTGCGAACCTGCTGGGAAACATCGAGCAGGCGCTGAAGGGGCTCCAAGGTTATGGCATCATGGCGCTGGAACTCATCCAGAACGCTGACGATGCGGGTGCGACGAACCTCTCTTTCGACGCGACCGATGAAGCGTTGATTGTCGAGAACGGAGCAACTTTTTCAAGCTGCGGGATGCACGAGCCAGAGTGCCCATGGCGCAAGAGCGGAGATCCCAAAGGTCTGCATCGCCCTTGCAACTTCCATGCGATCGCCGAAATGGGCAGCCGAAGCAAGATTCAAGATCAGGACCAGATCGGTAGGTTCGGCATTGGCTTTGTGTCGGTCTACCAGATTACTGACACTCCAACGATTCGATCTGGTGTCATAGAACTCCAGTTGAACCCGCAAACTCAGGAGGTCATGAGGAATGAAATTCCGCATTTCCATGGCACCAAGTTCGTCTTGCCTTGGGCGTCGACCGCATCGGAGGTACGGACCGGGCTGAACGCCTCGCCTACGCCGCCCGACGTGGCAGACAAGGTGGTCGTCGAAATCAGCCAGGTTCTAAAGAGCAGCCTTCTTTTTCTTAGGCACCTGCAGCGAGTGGAGCTTCGGCGTAACGGGGAGCTTGTGGTCGAAGTTGTTATTGATAGATCTGCAGAAGAAGTGATGCTTGATTTCAAGCCGTCCGGCGATCTTCAGCACTGGCTGTTGCTCTCGCGAACCGCTGACGATGTTCTCCTAGAACTGGGACTGCGCAAGAAGTTCGCAGCATTGGATCGTCTGGAGCGCGCGACGAAGGT
>CALRPK020000475.1:0-3006 GCA_943370015.1 Paracoccus haematequi | reverse complement strand
AGGGGCGGTGATCCACGGCCGCGGTTGACACGCCCGCCGCAGCGGCCTTGGTCAGGCCCATCGCCGTGGGGTCATTCGAGGCGACAAGCACCGGTTTCGCCGGATGATCCCCCGCCGCCATGTCCCGCAGCAGCGCCAGCATGTTGGAGCCGCCACCAGAGATCAGGATGGCGACGCGTTTGGTCACAGGAGGGTGCCCTTGTAGATCACGCCCTCACCCTCGACCACGCGGCCCAGCGGGATGACGGTTTCGCCCGCCTCGGCCAGCAAGGTGGTCAGCGCGTCGGCCCGGTCTGCGGCGACGACAAGGATCATGCCGATGCCGCAGTTGAAGGTTTTCAGGAGTTCCGGCTGGGACATGTTCGCCTGCGTCGCCAGCCAGCGGAACACCGGGGGGAGTTGCCAAGACGACAGGTCAATCTCGCAGGCCAGCCCTTCGGGCAGGACGCGGGGCGGGTTTTCGGTCAACCCGCCGCCGGTGATATGGGCCAGCGCATGCACGCCACCCGCGCGGATCGCGGCGAGCGCTTGTTTGACGTAAAGGCGGGTCGGGGCGAGAAGGGCCGCGCCCAAGTCACCCTCGGCAAAGGGGCAAGCGGCGTCCCAGCCAAGGCCCGACAGTTCCACCACTTTCCGCACGAAGCTGTAGCCGTTGGAATGCACGCCATTGGACGCGAGGCCCAAGAGGATATCCCCCGCTTGCACGCCGGCGGGCAAGTCCGATCCCCGCTCCATCGCGCCGACGGCGAAACCGGCAAGGTCGAAGTCGCCCTTGTGATACATGCCGGGCATTTCGGCGGTTTCGCCGCCGATCAGCGCGCAGCCCGATTGTTCACACCCCGTGGCGATGCCGTCGATGATGCGGGCGGCTTGATCGACGTCCAGCTTGCCGGTGGCGAAATAGTCGAGGAAAAGCAGGGGTTCCGCGCCTTGGCAGACCAGATCGTTGACGCACATGGCGACGAGGTCGATCCCGATCGTGTCGACATTGCCGGTGTCGATGGCAATGCGCAGCTTGGTTCCCACCCCATCGGTCGCCGCGACGAGGATGGGATCGTTGTAGCCCGCGGCCTTCAGGTCAAACAGCGCGCCAAACCCGCCCAAGCCCGACATGGTGCCCGCGCGGTTGGTGCGCTTGGCGGCGGGCTTGATCCGTTCGACCAGCGCATTGCCTGCGTCAATGTCCACGCCTGCCTGTGCATAGGTAAGGCCATTCGTCATGGGGAAAGCTCCGCCGCTTGGTCTGGGTTGGGCGCGGCATATACCAGCCCTGCCCACATCGCAACGGCACAGGCACGACGAATGGCAAAAGCGGTTGACGCTTTCGCCCCTGCCGCTTAGGCAAAGGACGGGGGGCTGTAGCTCAATGGTTAGAGCCGGGCGCTCATAACGCCTTGGTTGGGGGTTCGAGTCCCTCCGGCCCTACCACCTTCACCGTCCGCTCGCGCGCCGAGATGTAGATCGCCGAGGCGATCAGGATGCTGACGCCCAGGATGGTCCAGCCATCGGGCAGGTCGCCGAAGAACCACCAGCCGAGCACCGTGGCCATGACAATCTCTGTATAGGCCAAGGGGGCCAGCAGCGAGGCCTCGGCGTTTTCATAGGCGCGGGTGATCAGAAGATGGCCCAAGGTGGCGATGCTGCCCACAAGCGCAAATTGCGCCCATTGCCAAAGGCTTGGCGCTTGCCAGACGAAGATCACGCCTGCGGTGGTCAGGATGGCGCCCATCAGGCTGGTGTGAAACATGGTCACCACCGGGGTGGTGCGGCCCTTCATCAGACGGGTGACCAGCATGTAGCAGCCAAGGCTGATGCCCGATCCCAAGGCCAGCCATGATCCGGGGCCAAAGGCCGACAGTCCCGGGCGCAGGATGATCAGCGTGCCGATGAAGCCTACGGCGACGGCGGCCCAGCGGTTCAGGCCGACACGCTCTTTCAGGATCAAGGGCGAGAGGGCCGTGACGATCAGCGGTTGGACGAAGAAGATCGCCAAGGCATCGGCGATGGCCATGGTTTTCAGCGACCAGAAGAACAGGAACGTCGCGGCGATCAGGAAACCTGCGCGGAGCAGATGCCACAGCGGGCGGTCCGGGATCAGGCCGCGCGGCCCGCCCTCGGCCAGCACGAAAGGCAGCGTGAGCACCACGCCAAAGGCCATGCGCGCCCAGACGATCATCAGGATCGGCACGCCCGCTTGGCCCAGATACTTCGCCACCACATCCAGAAACGGCAACAGCGCCATCGCGGCGATCAGCATCAGCACACCTTTCAGCGGCGATGTCGGGTGGGGTGTCGGGCCAGTCATGGGCATGGCTTAGCTGCCGCCCTGCCCCGCTGCCCGCCTGTTCGCGGCATCGGGCGTCGGGCGTTGCACCTGTGGAGCGATCCAAGCGCGGAAGGCCGCAAAACTGGGGCGCGGCGGGGTATCCTTTGGCCAGACAAGGTAATAGCTGCCTGCGGATCGCTCTGCCGCGCCGATGGCCTTTAACCGGCCAGCGCGCAGGTCGTCGGCGATCAGGAAACCGGGCAACAGCGCTACGCCAAGGCCGTGGATGGCCCCCTGTTGCATGGTGGCGAATTGGTCAAAGAGCATGCCACGCGGACGTTGGCCCGGCAGCCCTTGGGCAGCGAACCAGCGGCCCCAATCGCCCGTGCGGCTTTCGATCATCAGAAGTGGGTGATCGAGCAGGGCAGCAGGATCGGCGGCTTGGGGAATCAGGCCGGGTGCGGCGACGGGGATCACCTCTTCCTCCATCAGCAAGAGATGCTCCGCCCCCGGCCAATCGGGGCGGCCGTAGTGGATGGCTGCATCAAACCCCTCGGCGGCAAGGTCGAAGGGGCGCAGGCGTGTGGACAGGCTCAAGGCCACGCCGGGATGGGCGGCGCGAAAGGCAGGCAGACGCGGGGCCAGCCAATGCATGCCAAAGGCGGGCAGAATCGCCAGTGTCAGACTTCCGCCCTCAGGGGAACCGCGCAGTTTCAATGAAGCGGCAGACAACCCCTCCA
>CALRPK020000474.1:0-3008 GCA_943370015.1 Paracoccus haematequi | reverse complement strand
CGACCCGACGCAGGACGTGGTTCTTGTGCCCGCCTTCACCGGCCTTGGCGCGCCCTATTGGCGGCCAGAGTGTCGGGGGGCGGTCTTTGGCCTGACCCGCAACTCTGGCCCGGCGGAGCTGGCGAAGGCGGCGCTGGAAAGTGTGGGCTATCAGACGCGGGATCTGCTGGAGGCGATGCGCTCTGACTGGGGCGCTGCCGCCGATGGCGTGTTGCGCGTCGATGGTGGCATGACCGCAAGCGATTGGGCGATGCAATTCCTGTCCGATATCCTCGGCGCGCCGGTGGATCGTCCTGTGGTGACGGAAACCACGGCCTTGGGCGCGGCTTACCTTGCGGGCTTGCAGGCGGGTCTGTGCCCTGCCCCGGCAGAGTTTGCCAAGCAATGGGCCTTGCAGCACCGCTTTACCCCCGCGATGGACGCTGCCACCCGTCAGGCGAAATACGCCCGCTGGCAACGCGCGGTGCAGGCCACCATGTCGGCATGAGACAGGCCATCACCCTTGGCGCGCTGCTGCTGCCCGCGCTGCTGGTGATGGGCTTTGTCGCCGTGTTGCCGCTGCTGGCGGTGTTCAACTATTCCTTCCACGACATCTTCAGTCTGGATCAAGCCTATTGGATCGGGCTGGAGTGGTATCAGGACATCGTCACCTCTGACCGTTTCCTGTCCAGTCTGGCGCGTAGCCTGTTGTTTTCAGGCGTAATTCTGTCCGTTCAGATCCCCTTGGGCATCGCTTTGGCGCTGGTTCTGGTGCGGTTGCATCCGGTTTTGCGGACTATGGGGCTGATGCTGGTCGCCCTGCCCCTTGTGGTGCCGTGGAACATGATCCCGATGATCTGGCTGGCGCTGGTAAACCCGGACACGGGTCTTGCCGGGCGGGCGATGGCGGGGATGGGCTGGGCCTTCGACTACAAATTCACCGCGCTGCACACATGGGCGCTGATCGTGGTGATGGACACGTGGCATTGGATCGGGCTGGTGGTGATCCTTGCCTGCGCCAGCCTGTTGGCCATCCCTGCGCCGCTCTATCGTGCCGCCGCCATCGACGGTGCCTCACGTCTGGCGGTGTTTCGCCATATCGAACTGCCGCGTCTGGCGGGCGGTTTGGCCATCGTGCTGCTGCTGCGCTTTGTCGACAGTTTCATGATCTATACCGAGGCTTTCGCCATCAACGCCGGTGGCCCCAATGCCGCGACGACCTTTCTGTCCTTGGACCTGGGCGAGGATATCAAGGCTTACAGCTACGGTTCCGCCGCCGCGCGGGCGATGCTGTCCTTCCTTGTCGTGGTCACGGTGGTCTGGGCCTTTGTGAAGATCACGACGCGGGGGCGCGAGGCATGAGGGGCTTTCATCCGGCGCGGCTGCTGGTTCTGTTGGTGCTGGCGCTGTTCATCCTGCTGCCACTGGTCCAGACGGTGGTGCTGAGCTTTCTGAACACCCTGCCCCGCGATGGATTGGCCGAAGGCACGCCCAGCCTGATCAACTATCGCAACATCTTTGCCAGCGATGATCTGCGCGCCTCTTTGGTCAATTCGGCGGTCTATGTGCTGTTGAATGTGGCGCTGTGTCTTGGGGCCGGATTGCCCGCCGCTTACGCCTTTTCGCGCTATCGCTTCATTGGGGATCGGCATCTGCTCTTGGCGCTGTTGGTCTTTCGCATGACGCCGCCGGTGGTGCTGTCCTTGCCGATCTTCATCCTGTTTGCGCAGGTGGGTTTGGTGAACTCGCCCATCGGGATTGCGCTGGTGCATTGCCTGTTCAACCTGCCGATTGCGATCTGGATCTTAGAAAGTTTTATCTCTGCCGTGCCGAGAGAGTTGGACGAGACTGCCTTTATCGACGGGCATTCCTTGCCCTCCTTCTTTCTGCGCCATCTGATCCCTGCGATTGCACCGGGGATCGGAGTTGCGGCCTTCTTCTGTTTTATCTTTTCCTGGGTCGAGGTGGTCTTTGCCCGCATCCTGACCGTGACGGGGGGCAAGCCCATCACCATGGCCATCAATGCGCTGTTTACCTTTCAAACCGATATCGGGTTGGTGATGGCGATGACGGTGTTGTCCTTGGTTCCGGGCGTGGCAATGATCTGGTTCGTTCGTAACCACATCGCCCGTGGCTTCACCATCCGCGCTTAAGCCCCCGTCAGGTTTCCGGCCGGAAACCGCGCCCATCCGGTCAGGGAACGGAACATCCGCGCCAGATCAATGTGGGTTTGTGCCAACAACACGGCCAAATATCGCGCCGGGGCTTTGATGCGGGGAAAGGCCTCAACCAGCCCAAGGATGGCCATGCTTGCGCCTTCTGCCCCCAAGCGCGCTTTTGCCTGATGCCACAGTCCAGGATCAATCCCGATGGATGGGGCAAGGCTTTGGGCCAATCTCTCAGCCTCTGGCCATGTCTGTGGGCGGTTGGTGCAAAAGGCCGCTGCACTCGGAGCCGCTTCTAAGCAGGTGTCGAGGTCAAGCGCCGCAGTGGTTGCAACGGTCTGCGCCCTTTCTTCATGATTTTCTTTTTTTGAACTCTGAATGTGTCGGACAGTTTGTCTGTCGCTGTCGGTCAGGGTTGCGATGTTTTCCACGGCTTCACAACGGTTTCCGGCGGGCAACCCGTCTAGCGCGGCGGTCAACTCTGCCTCTGTCGCCTTGCGCCGGAGCAGGCGCAGCATCGCGGCCATTGTGTCCGCATCCAAGGCGGCGTGGTGGATGGCATCCCGCACCAACGCCTTCAGCGCGCGCAGCCGCAGGGCCAAGGCCCGCTCATGTGCGGCCATGTCCTGCACTTGGGCTAAGCACTGCCGCAGGGGCATCAGGCAAAAGCCGTAAGCCAGCACCGTGGCCCCATCCTCATCCCGTACAACATAGCGTTTGCGGTTCGGGCTTTGGTGGCGGGTGATCAGGCCGATCTGGCATAGGTGCGCGAGGCGACGGCGCAGGGTGCGTTCCTCCATCCCGTCGCAGCGCTCTTGCAGGGTGCGGTTCGCGGCATGGACCATAAGCGGTCCGTCCCAACGG
>CALRPK020000473.1:0-3008 GCA_943370015.1 Paracoccus haematequi | reverse complement strand
TCGGTGCGGCCCACCCCCCTTTCCCCCTTTTTTTTGACGACCGGACACCGCCATGACCGTCGCCCAATCGCCCGCCCCGCAGCCCGTGCTGCGCCTGTCGGGCATTTCCAAATCCTTTCCCGGCGTGCGCGCGCTGTCGGACGTGCAGCTTGAGTTGCACGCAGGCGAAGTCACCGCCCTGATCGGCGAGAATGGCGCGGGCAAATCCACCATCGTCAAGGTGTTGACCGGCATCTATCAGCCCGACACGGGTGTGATCGAAGTTGCGGGACAGCCGACCAGCTTTCCAACCGCCGATGCCGCCGCCCGTGCAGGCGTGACCGCGATCCATCAGGAAACCGTCCTCTTTGACGAATTGACGGTGGCCGAGAACATCTTTCTGGGCCACGCCCCGCGCAGCCGCTTTGGCCTGATCGACTGGGCAGCGATGGAGGCACAGTCGCGTGCCCTGCTCGCCCGCATCGGGGCGGACCTGAACCCCCGCGCCGTCTTGCGCGATCTGGGCATCGCGTCCAAGCATCTGGTGGCCATCGCCCGCGCCCTGTCCATCGACGCGCGGGTTGTCATCATGGACGAACCCACCGCCGCCCTGTCCCACAAAGAAATCCATGAGCTTTATGATCTGGTCGAGCGGCTGAAGGCGGAGGGCAAGGCGATCCTGTTCATCAGCCACAAGTTCGATGAGATTTTCCGCATCGCCGACCGCTACACCGTCTTCCGCGACGGGCAGTTCATCGGCGCGGGCCGCATGGCCGACGTGACCGAAGGCCATTTGGTGCAGATGATGGTGGGCCGCTCGGTCGATCAGATTTTCCCTGCCCGTGCACGCAACATAGGCGCGCCTGTCCTGACCGTGTCAGGCTACAGCCACCCCACCGAATTCGCCGACATCGGTTTCACCCTGCACAAGGGCGAAATCCTTGGCTTTTACGGCCTTGTGGGTGCCGGACGGTCCGAGGTGATGCAATCCCTGTTCGGGATCACCGCCCCATCCAAAGGCGCCTGCCGGATCGAAGACCGCGTCGTCGCGATCCGATCCACCGCGCAGGCGATTGACGAAGGCATCGTCTATGTCCCCGAAGACCGGGGCAAACAGGGCGCGGTCAAGGGTCTCCCGATCTTTCAAAACATCACCCTGCCCAGCCTTGGCCGCATGAACACGTCGGGCTTTCTGAACATGGCGCGGGAGTTCAAACTGGCCCGCGACTACACCCAACGGCTGGACCTGCGCGCGGCGAGTCTGGATCAGGATGTGGGCCTGCTGTCCGGTGGCAACCAGCAAAAGGTGGTCATCGCCAAATGGTTGGCGACCAAACCGCGTGTCATCATCTTGGATGAACCGACCAAGGGCATCGACATCGGATCGAAAGCCGCCGTGCATGAATTCATGGCCGAACTCGCCGCCGAAGGGCTGGCGGTCATCATGGTCTCCAGTGAAATCCCCGAAATCCTTGGCATGTCGGACCGCGTGATCGTCATGCGCGAAGGCCGCATCGCCGCAGAACTGACAGGCCCCGACATGACGCCCGAACGCCTCGTCCGCGCCGCCGCTGGCATCCCGGAGGCCGCATGACATCCTTTCTGAAATCGCGCGAGGCACTTTTGGCGCTGGCCATCCTTGTGCTGCTGGTGGTGATCGCCAGCCGCTTCCCGGCCTTTGTCGAACCGGCCAGTCTGGCCAATGTGTTCAATGACACAGCACCCCTGATTATCCTTGCCCTCGGGCAGATGGTGGTGATCCTGACCAAATGCATCGACCTGTCGGTGGCCGCCAATCTGGCGCTGTCGGGCATGGTCGCGGCCTTGCTGAACGGTCTGGGCGTGCCGCTGCCGCTGATCCTGCTGATCGTCTTGGCACTGGGGGCCGCGCTTGGCGCGGTGAATGGCCTTTTGGTGTGGAAGGTGGGCATTCCGTCCATCGTCGTGACGCTTGGCACCATGACGATGTTTCGCGGCATCATCTTTCTGATGACCGATGGCGCATGGGTGAACGCCCATCAGATGAGCGATGAGTTCAAATCCCTGCCCCGCCATGTGATCCTTGGCCTGCCGGTGATGGGCTGGGTGGCCGTGGTCGTGATCGGGGTGTTCGCCGTGTTCCTGACCCGCACGCCTTTGGGCCGCAGCTTTTATGCTGTGGGCGGCAACCCGCATGCAGCGGTCTATACCGGCCTTGATGTCGGGCGCACGCAGGCGATTGCCTTTGTCATCTCTGGCATCCTCGCCGCGCTGACGGGATACCTTTGGGTCGCGCGCTATGCCGTGGCCTATGTCGATATCGCGGGCGGGTTTGAGTTGGACGTGGTCGCCGCCTGTGTGATCGGCGGTATCGCCATCGCCGGGGGTGCGGGCACGGTGGGTGGCGCAGTGCTTGGGGCGTTGTTCCTTGGCGTCATCAAGAATGCGCTGCCTGTCGTCGGCATCTCACCCTTCTGGCAGTTGGCGATTTCCGGCTCGGCCATCATCATCGCCGTCGCCTTCAACGCCCGCCAAGGCCGCAAGGCCGGACGCATCATCCTGAAATCGGCGGAGGCTTCGGCATGACCACCAGACCGACACCCCGTGTCATCCCTGACCGCCTGACCAGCCCGCTGTCCCGCGCGCTGCGGTCGTGGGAGGCGCTGCTCTTCGCCGTTGCCGTGGCGGTGTTCATCGCCAATTCCTTCGCCTCGCCCTATTTCCTCAATGCGTGGAACCTGTCCGACGCCACCTTCAACTTCACCGAAAAGGCGATGATCGCCTTTGCCATGGCGCTTCTGATCATCGCGGGCGAGATTGACCTGTCCGTCGCCTCGATCATCGCGCTGGCCTCAACCGTCATGGGATTGGTGATGACGGCGGGCTATGGCACGCCGGAAATCGTGCTGGCGGGGCTGTTGACCGGGCTGGCCTGTGGCGCGCTGAACGGGTTTTTCGTGGCGCGCTTGGGGCTGCCCTCCATCGTCGTGACCATCGGCACCATGAGCCTGTTTCGCGGCATCAGCTATATCGTCTTGGGCGATCAGGCC
>CALRPK020000472.1:0-3010 GCA_943370015.1 Paracoccus haematequi | reverse complement strand
ACCCAAGGCTGCGCGGTTGGTCATAGCCGATGTAGCACCCCGCCACGATGTTGGAGGTATAGCCGATGAACCAGACATCCTTGGCCTCATTCGTCGTCCCCGTTTTACCTGCCACAGGCACCGGCAGGTTGATCCCCCGCCCCGTTCCGCGCTGGATCACGCCCTCCATCATCGAGGTGAGCTGATAGGCAGTGATGGCATCCATCACCCGTTCACGGTTGTCGGTGACGGTAACACCCTGCCCCGGCGGCAGATCGACCGTGGCGCAATCTTCGCAGACCCGCGCATCATGGCGATAGATCGTCCGGCCAAAGCGGTCTTGCACGCGGTCCACCAGCGTCGGTTCTACCCGCTCACCGCCATTGGCGAACATGGCATAGGCGGCGACCATCTTGAACAGCGTGGTTTCCTGCGCGCCCAAGGCATTGGCGAGGAAGGGTTTCATCGGGCTGTAAACGCCAAAGGCATCAGCGTAGCGCGCCACAGTCTCCATCCCGATTTCCTGCGCGATCCGCACGGTCATCAGGTTTCGGGATTGTTCAATCCCGGTTCGGATCGTGGTCGGCCCGTAGAATTTGTTTGAGGCGTTCTTGGGCGTCCACAGCCCTTGGGCGGTTTCAACCTCAATCGGCGCGTCGATGACGATGGTGCCGGGGGTAAAGCCGCTGTCCAAGGCCGCCGCATAGACAAAGGGTTTGAAGCTGGAACCCGGCTGCCGCGTGGCCTGTGTGGCGCGGTTGAAGACGGTGTCCTGATAGCTGAAGCCGCCCTGCATCGCCAGAACACGGCCCGTGAACACGTCCATCGCGGCGAAAGCGCCTTGCACTTCGGGGACTTGGCGCAGAGTCCAGCGGATGAAGCTGCCATCGTCATCCGATGTCATCTGCCGCACCAGCACCACATCGCCGACATCCACCAGATCGCCCGCCACTCTTGCACGATCCGCCAGTGACCCGTCGGCGCGGCGTTTGCGCGCCCAATCCACATCCTCGGCCGGGATCCAATGGCCGTCCGAGTCATCCTCAACGCCTTCGATGCCGATGCGGGCGTCGCGTTCGCCGACCTCTAGCACCACCGCCGGATACCAGCCTTCGATGTCGCGCGGGACTTCCACCTCGGCCAGTGCTTCGCGCCAGTCAGCCAGCTTCTCAATCGGGATGGTCTTGCGCGTGCCGCGCCAGATGCCAAGGCCACGGTCGTAATCTTCCAGCCCCTTGCGCAGGGACCGCGCGGCTTCGGCCTGCAATTCCGGGTCCACGGTGGCGCGGATCGACAGACCGCCAGCAAAGAATTCCTCTTCGCCAAAGGTGCCAGAAAGCTGGCGGCGGATTTCGTCAGTGAAATAGCTGCGCGGCGGCATCGACGCACGGAAGGGCGGGTAATCGCCGTTCTGCACGCTCAGCAAGGGCGTCGACGCCTCCGCCTTGGCGACCTCAGCCGTGATATAGCCATCCTCGGCCATGCGGTTCAGCACATAGGCGCGGCGTTCAATCGCCTTTTCCTTGTTGCGCACGGGGTGCAGATCGGATGGCGCTTTGGGCAAGGTGGCCAGATAGGCCGCCTCGGCCGGTGTCAGCGCATCCAGCGATTTGTTGAAATAGGTCTGGGCGGCGGCGGCGACGCCATAGCTGTTTTGGCCGAGAAAAATCTCATTCAGGTAAAGCTCAAGGATCTTGTCCTTGGACAGGGTCTCCTCAAGCCGCGTCGCAAGAATGATTTCCTTGATCTTGCGCTCTGCCGAGCGGTCGCCGGACAGCAGGAAGTTCTTCATCACCTGCTGCGTGATGGTGGACGCCCCCCGCACATCCTTGCCGCGCGACAGCAGCGCATCCCGCCCGGCGGCGATCATGCCGGTCACGTCATAGCCGTGGTGGGTGTAGAAATTCTTGTCTTCGGCGCTGATGAAGGCGTGTTTTACGAGGTCGGGAATATCCTCGATCGGGACGAACAAGCGGCGCTCTTTGGCGAATTCGTCGATGATCAGCCCTTCGGTCGAATAGATGCGGCTGATCGTCGGCGGGGCATATTGCGCAAGGCTTTCATGGGACGGCAAGTCACGAGAATACATGAAGAAAATCGCGCCAACCGTCAGCGCCCCGAACAGGATGCCCAGCGTGACCGCCGTGAAGATGGCGCCAAAAAACGACCCGATGAACCTAAGCACGCCCTACCCCGCTGATGCCGACCAAGCGTCGGCCAATGCTGGAAACCACGGCTAGGGTCGCGGTTCCGCATCCGGTTTCCCAAAGGCGACTCCGCAAGACAGGCCCCCGCCCGCGCGCGTCTTATACACGCGGGATGCGGCAGAGGTCAAAACGAAGGCGTGAGGCGGGCCATATCCTGCCGTCAGTTCTTGCGCAGCCCCGACAACGCCGCCTCATCCCGCGCCCAAGTGGCAAGTCCGGTGCGGATCGCCTCGGCAAATTGCGCGCGCCAAGCGGGATCGGTCAGCCGCGCCAGATCATCGGCCGAGGAGAGAAACCCCACCTCAACCAACACGGACGGGATATCGGGCGATTTCAGCACCGAAAAATCCGCCTGTTGGATCGGGTGGCGGTGCATCTTGATCCCCGCCCCCTGCAACGCGGTTTGCAAGGTCGCGGCCAGACGGTCGATGCGCGGGTCCGTCTCTGTCCGCGCCATATCCATCAGCACCGTCGCCACCAGATCATCCTGTTCGGTCAGATCAACGCCTGACAAGAGATCATCCCGATCATGCCGTTCGGCCAAGGCGCGGGATGCCTCGTCGCTGGCATCCTCGGAGAGGCGATAGATCGTCGCCCCCACAGCCTCTCCTTCGGCAATCGCATCGGCGTGGAGCGAGATGAACACCTGCGCCCCCGCCGCCCGGGCGATGGAGGTGCGGGTTTCCAAGGGAACAAAGACATCTTCTTCGCGCGTCATCACGACAGTAAAGCGGCCATCGCGCAGCAGGGTTTCCTTGAGTTCCCGCGCAAAGGTCAGCATCAGCGCCGCTTCGGTCTGGCCATCGCGTTCCGCGCCGGGATCA
>CALRPK020000471.1:0-3014 GCA_943370015.1 Paracoccus haematequi | reverse complement strand
CGGTCGCGCTGACCGATGAGGAGCTTTCCGCCCGCCGCACCGCATGGGCCGGACCACGCCCGACTGACTATGCCACCGGGGCGATCTGGAAGTTTGCCAAACTCGTCGGCGGCGCCCGCTGGGGTGCCGTGACCCATCCGGGTGCAAAGGCCGAAAAGCACATCTATATGGACCAGTAACATCAGACTGGATCTCCCAGCGCATGTCGCCAGGCAAGCGCTGGGAGACCCGGAGCCCAAACGGAAAAACGAGTGCAGGCAGAAAATCTCGTTGCCCCCACAACTGCAGCCAATAGCCGATCACCTCATCCGGCGGTTGCAAAGGGTCCAATGCGCCGTATCCCGCCTGACCGGCAGATTTGAGCCCATCTGGTCAGCCGCCGTATCGTAAGCGGTTCGAGAACCCCGTCAGGCTTTCAGCGTGACGGCTTCCGGAAATGACCTGCCACTGGTCTTTCATCCAGCAGCGACCGGAGCCCGGTTGTCATTTGCGCCCTTTGGCTTGGGTTGAGCAATCGCCCGGCACGCCGGTCCGCCTTGAGCCAAGGAAACAACAAGCCTGCCTCGGTGCCGCTGCGGCGGGTGGTCATCACGAGCCAGAAGGCCAGCGCCAACGTCCCGATCAGGATGTCGCTGTCCCTGTGGATGGTGAAAAAGCCGTTGCCGGAATGTCGGACGGAAGGGGTTTGCATGATCAGGCCGGTGATCAACGGGACTCCGATGGCTAACCGTCATGTTCTGGCTTTGAATAGCAATGAATCTGGACCCTAGGTCCGCGGCCGAGACTGGCGGGGGTGAACCTGGTGGCGAGGTGACACACTGGCTGCAAAGCGAGCAACAAGCTATGACCTGGCATGGACGGTTGAGCTTGCGCAGGTGAGAGCCTTCATCGCGGCAACGCAACCAAACCTCATCACTGCGCTCGACATCGAGAACCACAGGGCATGCGTGGCGTTCAGGCGACCTTTGTCGTTTCATCACTGACGGCAGGAAGATAATCATCACCACGCTTCAGAAGTTCCCGTTTACTCTTGATGACATAGGCACTCGTCATAGAGATCGGCATTTTGGGATCATCCTTGACGAAGCGCACTATAGCCATCCGCAACCACGCCCGGCAGGGTGGATGTCGTCAGCGGGACTTGGCACATCGACGTGACGTCGATCTATCGGCGGATGCATGGGTGGCAGACAGCAGAACGGGGCGGATTTCCCCCGCCCCGTTCCCAAACCGGTTCCGCGCTTCGTCAGAAGGAATAAACGAGCGAAATCCCCAGTTTGTTCTCTGCCATCTCTTCACGCGAGTCGTTGAATTCGGTCAGATAGCTGATCCGGGTGGCGAAGAGTTCGGACATCTTCACGTTCAGACCCAGATCGTTGTTGATCCGCAACGCCGAGTCCGATTTCAGAACGTCGGTGTCATTGGTCGCAAAGAAGGTGTCCGACAGGCGCCAGTACAGGCGCGACGACGCGATGTAGCCGGTTTCCGTTTCGGATTCGCCATTGCCATCTTCCAGATAGCTGACGCCGATACCGGCCTGCACCCGCCAGCTTACATCCGCAGAATTGACGATCCGATAGCCCGGACCCACCCCGATGAAGCCATCAGTTTTGACTTCGGTGACTTCATCCGCGAGTCCATCCATCTTCAACCGGCCCAGCACGAAGCCATAGACCGAGTCATTGATGTAATAGTTGGCATCATAGATCGCGAAGATGTCTTCCTTGCTTTTGACAGAGGCAGACTCGGCATAGTCCAGCACGACGCCGATGTTCTGCACCAGTGGTCCTTGGGCAAAACGCAAGCGCGCGCCAAGATTGAATTCACTGGAATTCGTCTCGCCAGTCTTGCCGGTGAAGCCGAGCGATGCGCTGCCCGACAGACCGTTGCGATATTCAGGATTGCCAAAGCGGAACGGATCTTCGGCCCGCTCCAGCTCCAGCCTGGCGGCACGATCAATATCATCGATCCTGTCATCGACGGAGTCGATTCCGGTCAGGGTGGTCTGGGCAAGGCCGGGGGTGGCGGCAAATGCCAGAACGGTAACGGTGGCACCAGACAGCAATCGGGACATGAATACGGAATGGGTCATAAGTGTATCCTTTCAAGAAACGAGAATGTCTCCGCGTCGTGGCAGGGTTGCGGACCGCGCAAGATCATCTGCAGCACTGGATTTCGCAGCACTGACGTCCTCGGCACTGGCGCAACCCTGCGCTTTAAAGCGAGTTCCTTGCAGGTGACACAGCCGTTGATTGCAGTCGGAACTGTGACATTTCTGTTGCGCTTCCCGGCAGTGCGGCGGCGGTGGCCGGTCAGAGATGTCCGGACGGCGAGCATCCGCTGGCCAATCCCCAGCCCTGGGCCGCATCGCGCACTGACCAAACCCGGCAGCGGGCTGAAAAGGCTCCTTCAACAGCCCCACGTAGGACGCTTTGTATGATACCGCCGTCCGGTAAACCCGGCGCCGGTCATTCCATCGTTAAGTGATCTGCTCGTGCCGGATTGCTGCGGTGATTTTTGCGGCGCGGTGGGCAAGGCTACGGCGTTCCGGTTCAAGCTTGCAAAGGGCGATGGCGGCGTTGAGCGCGGACAGGGCTTCGGGCAAACGGCCAAGCTGGTGCAGCATTTCAGCTTGGGCCACGTAGGCGGGGTGATATTCCGCCAAGGTGCCGCCTGCGAGCAGTGCTTCGATGGCCCGCAAGGCTGCTGCCGCGCCATGGACCTTGCCAAGGGCAACCGCGCGGTTCAGGCGCACCACGGGTGACGGGGCGATGCGATCAAGCACCGTATAGAGGCCGAGGATTTCCACCCAATCCGTTGCCTCGACCGACGCTGCGGTCGAATGCACCGCCGCTATGGCGCCTTGGACCGCATAGGCCCCGACCTGCCCTGTGGCAAAGGCGCGTTCGATCAGTGCAACACCTTCGGCAATCTGCCCGTGGTCCCAAAGGCTGCGATCCTGATCGGCCAGCAGCACGACCTCTCCTTCGGACGATTGGCGGGCCGCGCGACGG
>CALRPK020000470.1:0-3015 GCA_943370015.1 Paracoccus haematequi | reverse complement strand
GCGTTGTCGGACATGGAAAGTCACCCTTGATGTCGGTTCACTGCCGGTCTTGCCATGTGGGGCCAAGGACAGGCAAATCGAATTGCTGCATAATCTTGTTCGATTTGGCGCAGGTTTGTCACAGGTTTTCTGTGCAAAAGGGCGCCCCGAGGGACGCCCTTTTGTCAGCCTGTCTTGCGGGAAACTGTGCCCGGCAGGATCAAAGCTCGCTCATCAGTTGCGATTTGGCGACGGGCAGCAGTTCGGCCAGCTTGGCGCGGATGACATCGGCGCCGGCCTTGTCGCCCAGATCACCGGCCAGCTTGCGGACCACATCTTCGTTGCCCGCTTCTTCGAAGTCGGCAGAGACGACCGACATGGCGTATTCCGCTGCCGCATCCCCCGAGAGGCCCAAGAGACCTGCCGCCCAAAGACCGGCAAGCTTGTTTCGCCGCGCTTCGGCGCGGAACTGCATTTCGGCGTCATGGGCGTATTTGTTCTCAAAGGCGTTTTCGCGGTCGTCGAAGGTGGTCATGGCAAGGCCCCCGGTGCATTTTTGTACAAGCAAATGGCTCGCATTCCATATGCCCCCGCAAGTCTCGCACCGCAAGAGGTCGGGTCGTGTGAAAGCGGGCTTAGCCACGCTTTGGATAGGGGCCGCTGGCGGCTTGCGGGTGGGGGGCGCTTGCTCTATAGCCGCAGGCAGCAGCGGGCGCCCTTCGGGTAGCGCCCCGATTGCATTTGTCGCGGAGAGTTCATGGCACGGCGCAAGAAGGTTTACGAGGGCAAGGCGAAGATCCTGTATGAAGGACCGGAACCGGGCACTCTGATCCAGTATTTCAAGGATGACAGCGCCCCGACGCCCGCAGTCCCATCTCCTGCGGCGGTGGAAGGCAAGGGTGTGCTGAACAACCGCTTGTCAGAGTTTTTCATGTCCGGGTTGAATGCGGTGGGCGTTCCCACGCATTTCATCCGCCGTCTGAACATGCGCGAGCAACTGGTGCGGATGGCCGAGATTGTCCCGCTGGAAGTGGTGGTGCGGAACTTTGCCGCAGGGGATATCTCCACCCGTTTGGGCATTCCCGAAGGCACGCCGCTGCCGCGCCCGATTGTGGAATACTACTACAAGGACGAACGGCTTGGATCGCCCTTGGTATCCGAAGAACACATCATCGCCTTTGGCTGGGCCAATCAGCAGGATCTGGACGATGTGGTCGCCTTGGCGCTGCGGGTGAATGATTTCCTGTCGGGTGTGATGATGGGCGTGGGCATCCGTCTTGCTGATTTCCGGATTGAGGTCGGCCGGGTGTGGGAGGGCGATTTCATGCGCCTGATCGTCGCCGATGAGATCAGCCCTGATTCCTGCCGCCTGTGGGACATGCGCACCGCGACCGAGGCGATGGAACGCGATGGCGTGCCGCGCGAGCCGGGACCGATGGCGGATGTCTATCAGGAACTGGCGCGGCGTCTGGGCGTCTTGCCGTCGAACGTCACGCACACCACCAAGCCCACCCTGATCAACTGAGGCTTGCCCCCGCGGGGCAGGCCCGCTAAGGCAGCGCCACCACATCAAAAGCCGGAGGCCCCGATGAAAGCGCGCGTGACCGTCATGCTGAAAAACGGCGTTTTGGACCCGCAGGGGGCCGCGGTGCAGCATGCACTCGGGACGCTTGGCTTTGCCGGGGTCAATGGCGTGCGTCAGGGCAAGGTGATCGAGTTGGACCTGTCCGAAACCGATGCTGCCAAGGCCGAAGTCGCGGTCAAGGCGATGTGCGAAAAGCTGCTCGCCAATACGGTGATCGAAAGCTACCGCGTCGAAATCCTGTAATCGGTCTGGCGGCGACGCGCGGGCGTCGGCTTCGGTCCAGACCTATGCCGTGCGGGGTGCTTGGGTGAACACCCAACCGCCCGGAGGATACACATGCGCGCCGCGATCCTGACCGCTTACCGCCAAGACCTGTCCATCGAGACTGTCCCCGATCCAGTGTGTGAGGCGGATGGCGTGGTGCTGAAAGTGCTGGCCTGTGGCATCTGTCGGTCGGACTGGCACGGTTGGGTGGGCGAGCATCCCAAGGTGAAACCCGGCGCTATTCCGGGCCATGAATACTGCGGCGAGGTGGTTGCCGCTGGCCCCCTGTCATCGTGGCGGGTGGGGGATCGGGTGATCGCGCCCTTTATCCTGTCCTGTGGCACCTGCCCGGAATGCCGTCAGGGCCTGACCACCATCTGCCAAAGCCAGCGGGTGCCGGGGTTTGGTGAGCCGGGGGCCTATGCCGAATACATCTCCGTCCCCCGCGCGCATAACCTTGCGCGCTTGCCGGAAAGCATCTCGCCGGTGCTGGCGGCGGGGTTGGGGTGCCGGGTGACGACCGCTTGGCATGCGTTGACCGGGCGGGCCGAATTGCGGGCAGGCGAGTGGCTCGCGGTGCATGGCACGGGCGGGATCGGCCTGTCCGCGCTGCTGCTGGGCCGGGCTTTGGGCGCGCGGGTTGTGGTGGTCGATGTGGTGCCGGAAAAGCTGAGCCATGCTCTGGGCTTGGGGGCGGAGTTCGCCTTTGACGCCCGCCAAGGCGATGTGGCGGCGGCGATCCGTGAGGCGACGGGGGGTGGTGCCCATGTCTCGATCGAGGCGTTGGGGATTGAGGCGACGGCCAATGCGTCGATCGAATGTCTGCGTCCCTTGGGCCGTCATGTGCAGGTGGGGCTGCCGACCGGGCATACCGCGCGGATGGAGATCAACATGAACGCCGTATACATGAAGCAGCTGGCGCTTTACGGCACACGCGGGATGCCGGCGTGGAAGTATCCGACGCTGCTGGATCTGATCACGCGGGGCGTGGTGGATGTGTCGGCGCTGGTGTCACGGGTGGTGCCGCTGTCGGGGGCCTCAGCCGAGTTGCGGGCCTTTGATGCGCCGATGCCGCCGGGAGTGGCGGTGATTGGGGATTTTGCGGGGTAGGTCTTAAGCCGCAACATTTGCTCAGGGGGCGGTGCGGGCGCGCCCCGATGCTTTGGGCATCGGGGCAATCCTGATCG
>CALRPK020000469.1:0-3015 GCA_943370015.1 Paracoccus haematequi | reverse complement strand
CCTGCTCGTCCGCACCATCGCGGTGCAGGAAATGATCCGGTCCGAAGGCGTGTTCAACCGCCTCTTCCTCTGGGTGGGTCTGATCGACGCGCCGATCCAGATGATGTTCACCAATTTCGCGGTGCTGGTCGGGATGGCCTATGTCTTTCTGCCGCTGATGGTGCTGCCGGTGTATGCCGCCATCGAAAAGTTTGACTTCCGGTTGGCCGAGGCGGGCTATGACCTTTACGCCTCACGGCTTTACTGCCTGCGCCGGGTGATCCTGCCGATGGTGCGGCCGGGGATCATCGCGGGGTCGATCCTTGTGTTCGTGCCGTCGCTGGGGGCCTATGTCACCCCGCGCATCATGGGCGGCGGCAAGTCGATGATGCTGGGCAACCTGATCGAGATGCAGTTCGGCCAAGGTCGCAACTGGCCTTTGGGGGCGGCGCTGGCATTGACGCTGACCGCTTTGGTGCTGGTGGCGCTGGTCTGGTACACGCGGCTGACGGCGGGCAAGCGCCATGGCTGACCGCAGTTTCGACATCCGCCGCCTGCCCGGTGCGGCAACGCTCGCCATCGCCTGTTTCGTGATCCTCTATATCCCGATGGTCATTCTGGTGGCCAATTCCTTCAACGCCGGCAAGGTCATCGGCCAGTGGGAGGGGCTGTCGCTGCATTGGTATGCCAAGGCCCTGCGCAATGAGGCGTTCTTGGCGGCCGCCAAAACCTCGTTGATCCTTGCCAGCCTTGCCGCGCTGCTGGCCACCGTCACAGCGACGATGGCCGCGCTGGCTACCAGCCGCAGCCGGGGCTTTCGCGGTGAGGGCACGATCAACATCGTGCTGAACCAACCACTGATGGTGCCGGAAATCGTGCTGGCCATCGCGCTGCTGATCATCATCGGCCAGATCAAGCAGGCCACAGGCTATGCGGGCCTTGGCTATCTGGTGATCGCCCACAGCACCTTTTGCATCCCCTTTGCCTATATGCCGATCCGTGCCCGGCTTGAGGGGATGGACCTGACGCTGGAAACCGCCGCCTCCGATCTTTACGCCAGCCGCGCCTATATCTTCCGCAAGGTCACGCTGCCGCTTTTGGCGCCGGGCATCTTGGCGGGCTTCATGCTGGCCTTTGTCATCTCGCTGGATGACGTCGTGATCTCGGACTTTCTGAAATCCCCCGGTCAGGACACGCTGCCCACCTATCTGCTGGGCGAATTGAAGCGGAACCTGACCTCTGAAATCTACGCCATCTCTTCGCTGTTGCTGCTGATCAGCGTGCTGATCGTCGCGGGGTCATGGCTCTTTACACGCAAGAAAACCTGACAGAGAGGACCGCCATGAAACGCCTGAGCCTGACGACCGCGCTTGTCACCCTTGCCCTGCCCGCTTGGGGCGAAGGCACGCTGAACATCTACAACTTCGGTCTCTACACCCCGCCGGAATTGCTGGAGAAATTTGAAAAGACCTATGACGTCAAGGTCACGCTGACCGAATATGACAGCAATGAAACCGCCATGGCCAAGATCGAGGCGGGCGGTCACGGCTTTGACATCGTGGTCCCTTCGGCCTCGGTGGTGCCGGTGTATATTGAAAAGGGGCTGCTTTTGAAATCAGACCCCAACACGCTGGAAAACTTCAAGAATGTCGATCCCGAATGGGTGGATGTTTCTTGGGATGCGGGGCGGTTCTATACCGTGCCATGGGTCTGGGGCACGACCGGGGTGATGGTGAACACCAATGTCTACAAGGGCGATATCAACACCTCGGACATTTTCCTGAATCCGCCGGAAGAGTTGAAGGGCAAGATCAACGTCGTGCCCGCGATGAATGATGTGATCGACATGGCGATCTATTCGGTCGGCGGCGAGGCCTGCACGACGGACAAAGAGGTGCTGAAAGCCGCCCGCGACAAGCTGGTTGCGGCCAAGCCAAGCTGGGCCTCCATCGACTACGCCAGCTTTGAGAAGTTCATCAACGAAGACTTGCAAGCCTCGGTTTTCTGGAGCGGGGCCGCCATGCGCATCCGGGCCGAAAACAGCGGTTTCGCCTATGGTTACCCGAAAGAAGGGTTTTCACTCTGGCAGGACAATGTGGCGATCCTTGCGGACGCGCAGAATGTCGACAACGCCAAACTGTTCCTGAACTTTATCATGGACCCGGAAAACGCGGCGATGATCTCAACCTATACCGGCTATCCCAATTCGATCACCGGAAGCGCCGCCTTCATGAGCGCCGACCTGTTGGCCGCACCGGAAATGACAATCCCCACAGAGTCCAAAGCGGCCGCGCATTTCCAGCAGACCTGCCCGACCGAGGTGCAAGACCTTTACGCCCGCATCTGGACCGACCTGACCAAGTGACCGGGTCTTGGGATCGGTCCTTGGGCCCGGCCCGATCAACACAATCTGACGCGGCCCGTTTCCGGGCGGACCGCGTCACTTGGCCAGCATCACGGCCCAACTGTCCGTCGCACTGCGGCTGTCGTGATGCAGCGCGGCCAGCGACATGGCGTCATCCGTCACAAACCCCATGAAGCGCTGGTTCAGATCGTGAAAGATCATCCGCCCCAGCACCGCCGCATCGGCATCCCCCCGCGCAAGACCCCGTGCCTGCAAGGCCGCGATCAGGTCTGACACCTGCCCCACCAGCATCGCATCCAGCGCGGTGTAGCGCTGTGAAAACGGCGTGTCGGGCGCGGCAATGGTCAGCGCCATCGCCCGACGCCAAAGCGCCTTGGACAGGTAGTGCAGCGAATGGTCGTAATAAAGGCGGATCAGCAGGTCCAGCGCCTCGGCGACAGTCTCGGGCGGCGCGTTGATCACCGCCTGCCCTGCCGCGACCACCTCTTCCACCTCCATCGACACGATGGCGAGAAGAATATCGCCCTTGGTCGAGAAGTAGTTGTAACAGGTGCCTGCCGACACCTCGGCCCGTTGGGCGATGTCCTCGATGCGGACGGCGTCATAGCCTTGGTCGCGGAACATCTCGGACGCCGCCTGTAAGATGCGGCGGCTTCGGTCGGCTTTGTGTT
>CALRPK020000468.1:0-3017 GCA_943370015.1 Paracoccus haematequi | reverse complement strand
TGCTTTAGGGGCGACCAGAGGACCGACACGAAACTGTCCCCAAGGACAGTTTCGATGGTCCGATTGCGGCTGAGGCAACGAAGCCGCAAGGGGTGTTCAGCATGTCAAAGGTGGGGGCACGGGGCGCGCACGACCGGGCGGGTGCGATTTATCGCGCCCGCCAAGGGGCGGGCGGGTGCGGCCCGTGCTGGGGCAGCACGGGCAAGCACGCTCATACGTTCCGCATCGCGCGGGTCACTTGCCCCGCGCGACTTTTGGCGGCGTCAATTAAACCTCGCCCTGATGCTCGTCCAGCTTCGGCGCGGGGCGCTCCAATGCCAGCTCGGCATCCGAGAAGGTAAAGGGCGACCGCACGCCGGGTATCCCATCCGGCGTGATTTTCATGCCGCGGGCGATGATTTGCGGATCGGCAAAGACCTCGGCCAGATCGTTGATCGGCCCGGCGGGCACGCCTTCGGCCTCACACGCCGCCAGCAGGTCAGCCTTTTGCCAACGCAAGGTAGCAACCGTCAAAGCCGCTGTCAGGGCCAGACGGTTCTTCACCCGGTCTGCGTTGGTCAGATACTCCGCCGCCTCGGCCAGTTCCGGCAGGCCCAGAATCCCACAAAGCCGCCGGTATTGTGCGTCATTCCCCGTGGCAAGGATGATCCAGCCATCGGCGCAATCAAACACCGCATAGGGCGCCAGATTGGGATGCGCATTCCCCATCTTTTTCGGCGCAACCCCGGTGGCGAGGTAATTCATGTTCTGATTGGCCATGATGCTGCTGGCCACATCCATCAGCGCCATGTCGATCTGCTGCCCCCGACCGGTCACAGACCGCTGGTGCAGCGCGGCAAGGATCGCGGTCGCGGCATAGACCCCGGTGAACACATCCGTCACCGCGACGCCCACCTTTTGCGGCTGGCCTTCAGGCTCGCCCGTCACGCTCATCAATCCGGCCATGCCTTGGATGATGAAATCATAGCCCGCGCGGTGGGCATAAGGCCCGTCCTGCCCGAACCCGGTGATCGAGCAATAGATCAGGCGCGGATTGACCGCCTGCAAGGACGGCCAGTCCAGCCCGTATTTGGCCAGACCGCCCACCTTGAAATTCTCGATCACCACATCGGCGTCTGCCACCAGACGGCGGACATAATCCTGCCCCTCTGGCGTGCGGAAATCGCAGGTCACCGACTTCTTGCCCCGGTTGGCGGCGTGGAAATAAGCGGCTGATCGATCCCCGTCACGTTCGATGAAAGGCGGCCCCCAACGGCGGGTGTCATCGCCTTCGGGGGCCTCGACCTTGATGACCTCTGCCCCCAGATCGGCGAGGGTCTGGCCAGCCCAAGGGCCCGCCAGAATCCGTGCCAGCTCAATGACCTTCACACCGTTGAGGGGTGTCATCGCTTACTTCGCCAGTTCCGCGTCGATGATCGCCTTCATCTCATCATAGGACATGTTGGTGTGCATGGTGCCGTTGATCTTGAAGGAGGGCGTGCCTTCCAGACCATCCGCCGTAGCGTTTTCCTGATAATGCGCCACCATCGCCTTGGCCATTTCGCCGTCCTTCAGGCAGGCATCCATTGCCGCATCCTCAAGACCCGCCGCGCGGCCCAGACGTTTGAGGTTGTCCACGACCACAACGGCATCATCCGACGCCGCCCATTCGCGCTGCTGGTCAAAGATCATGTCGGCAATCGGAAAATACCGCATCTCACCGCCGCAGCGGGCGATCATCGCAGCCCAGAGGCCGTATTTGTCAAAATACACCTCGCGGTAGGTGAACTTGATCTTGCCGGTGTCGATGTAGTCGGCCTTCAGCTTGGGATAGACATCGGCATGGAAGGCCGCGCAATGCGGGCAGGTGAAAGAGGCGTATTCGATCACCTCCACCTTGGCATCGACGGGACCGAGCGAGAAATCCTTGACCTCAACCGCCGCTGCGGGGGCATCGGCGGTGGCCTCTTGCGCCTGCGCGGGGCCAAAGGCCAAAAGGGTAAGCGCCAATGCGGCGGCCAGTTTCTTGAACATCGAGATCTGCCTTTTCATCTTTTGCGGCGAGTTAAAATGTTTTGTCCCAAAGCTTCAAGGGCGGCCCGCAAACCTGGATCACCGATGACGGCGGCGGTTTCGGCGGCCTGAGCCTGCACCGCCGGATCGGGCGGCGGGGGCGCTTTGGGGGCGGGGGTGAATTCGGCTTGGCCCTCGGCAAAGCCCACAGGCGCGGTCTGGGTCAGGATCACGCGCGAGATCGCAGCATAGCCATAGATCGCATTGACCTTTTCGCGCAGCTTTTCCTTTTGCATCTCAACCATCTGGGCATGGGCACCCCGCACCAAAACGGTCAGCGTCGCCCCCAGCCCGTCACGGCCATAGCCCACCTTGACCGGGCGGGTCACGGCGGCAAGGTCATCCCCCGCAACCTCAGCCCAGTGGGTCAAAAGACGGGTGACGGCAAAGCCCCGGCTTTCCCCGACCGCGCGGATCGGGTCCCGGACAAAGGTGGCCGTCGCCTCAAACCCGCGCATGCGGCGGGTTGGGTCTGGCGGGGGAAGGGGTTTCTTGCTCATCTGGTCCTGACGCTTGTTCCCGCTATTCTATGCGGGCAACAGGGGGATGGGCAAATGAACCCGGCAGGGCAAGGCATAAAGAATGCGTGACGGTGAACGGGCAGCGCTGAGTGGTGACTTGCTGGACTGGTATGACCGGAGCGCGCGGGCGATGCCGTGGCGTGTGCCGCCTGAGGATAAAAAGGCAGGCGTGCGCCCTGACCCCTATCGCGTCTGGCTGTCTGAGGTGATGTTGCAGCAAACCACCGTCGCCGCCGTGCGCGATTACTTCCGCCGCTTTACCGACCGCTGGCCCACGGTGGCCGATCTGGCGGCGGCAGAGGATGGCGACGTCATGGGGGAATGGGCGGGCTTGGGCTATTACGCGCGGGCGCGGAACCTGCTCGCCTGTGCGCGGGCGGTGATGCGGGATCATGGCGGGGTGTTTCCGACGTCGCGCGATGGGTTGCTGACCTTGCCGGGGAT
>CALRPK020000467.1:0-3017 GCA_943370015.1 Paracoccus haematequi | reverse complement strand
AGGTAAGAGGGGTTCGACTCCCCTACGGGCTGCCACTTTTCCCCGATTGAAACACCCCTCCGACGCTCCCTTTGGCAGAGGGTTTGTGGGTGGTCATTTCGGGTCGACACCCTCAGGCACAAAATCGTGCTGGGCGTGGAAGCGGGCGATCTCACGCGCGGGCGGGGCGATGCCAGTGTAGATTTGCACATAGGTCGGAATGCGCGACATGCGCACCGCCAAGGGTTCCTGCACCCGCATCGAGATATAGCCGATCTGCGCCAGATAGACCGTGCGCGCGCGGGTTTCGGCATCCACGCCGGAATGGCCCCAGCGGTGGAACATCTGCACCAAAGCCTCGATCCGGACCTGATCTTCATGGTGCAGGCGGGCCATGATCTGCGGATCGCTTTGCGCCCACGAGCGGATGGCGAATTCCAAGGCGCTGTCAAAGGCCTTGTCGCCCAGAAAGCAGCTGATGACGTTCAGCATCGCCTCGGATTCCGTTTCGGCAAAGGCTTTGCAGGCGGCAATCAGCCCGTCGCTGGTGCGCGACGCCCAACGGTCGGCGAGCGCGGTCAGCAGCGATTGGCGGTCCACGAAATGCCAGTAAAAGCTGGTGCGTGCCAGTTTCAGGCGCTTGGACAGGCTTTGGATGGTGACGCTTTCCACGCCGGACAGGATCAACAGATCATGCGCGGCCTCAAGCCAGACCTCGCGCGAGCCCCGCCAACCGGATTCTGGAAGTTCACCCTTGCTCATCGCGTTTTGTCTAAAGTCATTCCGCCAAGGGGGGAAGCGGTATCTCTGCCATGGCGCGGCGGGGCATCCGGGTCAGGCCTTGTCCCGCGCGGCCAGTCCCAGCCGCGTGGAAAACCCGTCCAAGCCCTGCACCATATCCGCCTTTGCCCCGGCCATCGCGGCGCGCAGGGTGGCGTTCAACCCGCCTTCGGTCGACAGGTTGCGCAAAGCCTCGGCCAATTCGCCCCCATGGGCGCGTTCGGGCAGGTAGGCGCGGATCATCGCGGCGACATAAGCCTCGGCCGCCGCAGGATTGCCGGTGTGGCCCGCCAGCCAGCCCGCCGCCGTCTGCAATTGGTCGAGCACGGTCGCACTGATCCCCGACACACCCAGATGCGCGGCCAAGGCGGCTTCACTGTCCAGCGTGATGACCGGATTGCGCGCGCCAAACAGCGCCTCCAGCGTGGGGGACGCGGGATAGACGGGCAGCGGACAGCCCCCCTTGGCGATGGGCGGCAGCGGGATGGTCAGGGCGATATCGGTGGCCGGGGCGCAAAGGGCGCGCAGCTTGGCCAAGGGCGCATCCACCATAACAGAGATCACCCGGTGATCGGCACGGAACGGCAGGCTGGGCAGCACATCCACCGCCACGCGGGCCAGAAGGCAGAGAAACACCACATCCGATCCGGCCACCACCTCTGCATTCGTGGCGATGCTGACGCCCGGAACCTCCTCCACCAAGGCGGCGGCGATGGCGGCGTTGCGCGGCGAGATCAAGATCCGGTGCCCCTGCCCGGCCAAGCCCCGCACCATGGCACGGGTGATGTCCCCGGTGCCGATGAACCCAACCCGCAGGGAGTGCGGGCGCGAGTCGGCAAGATTGGGGGCGGCCTTGGCCGTGTGGTCGTCTGGTGTGGGAAGGGTCATAGGTCATGCTCCGCCGCGAAATCGGCTTTGCCCTGCCTTAGCACAGGCAGCATGGCGCTTGGCATGTTTGTTCTGCCTGTTGCGACAGAGATTTCTGCGCCCTTGGCAGGATACCCGTCCAAAGAAATAGCCCCGCGCCGTTGTGCAGCGCGGGGCAGGCCACAGGGGTTGTGGGTCAGAGCTTGACCACGGCATCCGCCACGGTGATGGCGTTGGGCAGCAGGCCCAATTTCAGGAATGTATCCGCCACGGCCTGTTGATCGGCGATGACCTGATCCGTGATCGGCGCGACACCAAAGCTTTGGCGGCTGATCGCTGCCTTCAGCACGTCCTCGGGAATTCCGGTCGAAGGCGACAATTCCGCCGCTGCCGCATCCGGGTTGGCGGTGACCCAGGTGCCCACTTCGGCAATCGCCGCAACCAGCGCCTTGGCCGCATCAGCATTGGCCTCAAGGAAGCTGCGGTCGCCAAGGTAGAACTGATAGTTGGGGGCCAGACCTTCGGCATTGGTCAGCACCTTGGCCCCCAGCGCCGCCTCGGCCGAGGCAAGGAAGGGGTCCCAGATCGCCCAAGCATCCACCGCCTTGGTTTCAAAGGCGGCGCGGGCATCGGCGGGCGGCAGGAAGACAGTTTCCACGTCCTCATAGGCCAGACCGGCGGATTGCAGCGCCTTGACCAGCAGGTAATGCACGTTGGAGCCTTTGTTCAGCGCGACCTTCTTGCCTTTCAGGTCGGCAACCGAGGCGATGGCGCTGTCGCCATGAACCAAGATCGCCTCGCCCTTCGGCGCAGGCGGTTCAAAGGCCAGATAGGACAGGCGCGGGCCGGCGGCTTGGGCGAAAATCGGCGGAGCCTCACCGGTTTGGGCGATGTCCAAGGCGCCTGCGTTCAGCGCCTCAAGCATCTGCGGGCCAGCGGCGAACTCGGCCCAAGTCACGGTGTAGCCAAGACCAGAGAGCTTTTCCTCAAGCAGACCCTTGCCCTTCAGCAGCACCAAAGTGCCGTATTTCTGGAAACCGACCCGGATTTCCTTGCTTTGGGCAAAGGCCGGAAGGGCGGTGCTGGCCAGACCTGCGGCGAAAGCGGCAAGGCCGAACTGGCGTCTGTTCATCGTCATGGGAACCTCGTTACCTGTTTTGCTGCCCCGTTTCCTTGGGGCTCGGCATAAAATCTATCTACTTTGTCGCGTTTTAAAAGCGGGGGTGGCGACCGCGTCAGGGCTTGGCGCGATGCGGCGGCGGACAGGGGCGATCCGGTGTGTCCTGCGGTTTTCGAGGCATCGGGTTTTCGTGCAACCAACTGTTATTAAATTGTTTCGCGATAAGTCCTTGCCTGACCAACCCCACCTTCCCCCAACCCTTGGGCGGCGC
>CALRPK020000466.1:0-3018 GCA_943370015.1 Paracoccus haematequi | reverse complement strand
CGCCGATGTCAAACGACCCGCTGTTGCAGCCCTATAAGCTGAAGCATCTGACCCTGCGCAACCGGATCATGATCACCAGCCATGAACCGGCCTACCCCGAGGATGGGATGCCGAAGGGCCGCTATCGGGCTTATCATGTGGAACGGGCCAAGGCGGGCGTGGCGCTGACGATGACGGCGGGATCAGCCTCGGTCGCGCGGGACAGCCCGCCGGTGTTCAACAACATCCTTGCCTGGAAGGATGAAGTCGTCGGCTGGATGAAGCAGATGGTCGATGAATGCCACGACCATGGCGCGGCGGTGATGATCCAACTGACCCACCTTGGCCGACGCACCCGCTGGGACAAGGGCGACTGGCTGCCGGTTGTCGCCCCCAGCCATGAACGCGAAGCCGCCCACCGCGCCTTTCCCAAGCGGATCGAAGATTGGGACATGACGCGGATCATCGAGGATTTCGCCGATGCCGCTGAACGGATGCAGGCCGCAGGCGTCGATGGGATCGAGTTGGAGGCTTATGGTCACCTGCTGGAACAGTTCTGGTCGCCCCTGACCAATGACCTGCCCCACCCGTATGGCGGCAGTCTCGACAACCGCCTGCGCTTTACCTTTGACGTCTTGCGCGCCATCCGGCAGCGCTGTGGGACTGAGTTTATCGTGGGCCTGCGCTATACCGGCGACGAAGCCACACCGGGCGGCACCACAAAGGCAGAGGGGCTGGAGATCAGCCGCAAGCTGCGCGACAGCGGTCTCGTTGATTTCCTGAACGTGGTGCGCGGTCGGATTGACACCGACCCCGCCCTGACCGACCTGATCCCGATCCAAGGCATGAAAAGCGCCCCGCATCTGGATTTTGCGGGCGAGATCCGCGCCGCGACTGGCTTTCCCACCTTCCACGCCGCGCGGATCCCCGATGTGGCGACGGCCCGCCATGCCATCGCCAGCGGAAAGCTGGATATGGTCGGCATGACCCGCGCCCATATGGCCGATCCGCATATCGTCCGCAAAATCCTTGAAAAGCGCGAGGAGGACATCCGCCCCTGCGTCGGCGCGAATTACTGCCTTGATCGCATCTATCAGGGCGGCCACGCCTTCTGCCTGCACAACCCCGCCACGGGCCGCGAAGAGACGATGCCGCATCTGATCCCGGCAGCGAGTGCGCAGAAGCGCATCACCATCGTTGGCGCAGGTCCGGCAGGGGTGGAAGCCGCCCGCGTGGCGGCAGAGCGCGGCCACGTGGTGACGGTGTTTGAGGCGGCAGACCAACCCGGTGGACAAATCCGCCTGACCGCGCAAGACCCGCGTCGGCGGGAGATGATTTCCGTCATCGGCTGGCGCATGGCGCAGGCGGAGAAAAAGGGCGTTACCTTCCACTTCAACACCTATGCCGATGCGGACACAGTGCTGGCAACAAACCCGGATGAGGTCATCATTGCCACGGGTGGCCTGCCCCATACGGCGGTGCTGGCGGCGGGCAACGACCTTGTGCATTCTGCGTGGGACATCCTGTCGGGCGATGTGAAGCCCGGTTCCAACGTCATGATCTATGACGACGCGGGCGACCATGCCGCGCTGCAAGCCGCTGATCTGATCTCTGCCACCGGGGCGGTGGTGGAAATCGTCACCCCCGACCGCAGCTTCGCGCCCGAGGTGATGGCGATGAACCTTGTGCCCTATATGCGCAACCTGCAGGGTCGAAACACGACCTTTACCGTGACCTGGCGGCTGATGTCGGTGGTGCGCGAGGGCAACCAGTTGCGCGCCACTTTGGGCAGCGATTACGGCGACTATCGCAAGGAACGGCTGGTCGATCAGGTGATCGTCAACCACGGCACCCTGCCCTTGGATGACCTTTACTTCGAACTGAAACCGCAATCGCGCAACGGGGGCGAAGTGGATTACGACGCGCTGTCCACCGGGGGCCTGCAAACCATCACCCGCAATCCCGATGCCCCGTTCCGCGTCTTCCGCATCGGCGATGCCGTCTCTGCCCGCAACACCCATGCCGCGATCTTTGACGCGCTGCGCTTGGTCAAAGACCTCTGATCGGAAGGGCTGCCATGACCTCTCATCCCCGCCTGATGTCGCCGCTGCAACTGCGCGGCCAGACCCTGCGCAACCGGATTGTCTTTGGCGCGCATACCAACAACATGTCCGACATGGGCCTGCCCGGCCCGCGCACGGCGGGGTATTTGTTGGAGCGGGCCTTGGGCGGGGCTGCGATGATCGTGGCGGAACCCGTGCCGGTGCATCGCACAGGCGTGCTGACGCGGGGCAATTTCTTGCACTCGACGGATGAGGTGATCCCCCATTTCCGCAAGGTGACCGAACCGGTGAAAGAAGCGGGCGCGGTGATCCTGCAACAGCTTTACCACATCGGCGCGCATGGGGACTCCGACCTCAGCTTCGCGCCGCATTGGTCGCCCTCGGGCCATGCCAGCTATCACGACAGCGATGGGTCGCATCGGATGACGGAGACCGAGATTTGGGAGTTGATCGACGCCCATGTCGCCGCCGCTGTCCGCTGCAAGGCCGCTGGCTTTCAGGGAGTCGAAGTTTGGGCCGCATATCACTCCCTGCTGGATCAGTTCTGGACGCCGTGGAGCAATACCCGCGATGACCAATGGGGCGGGTCTTTGGAAAACCGCACCCGGTTTTCCCGCACCGTGATCGAACGCATCCGCCGGGCCTGTGGTGAGGAGTTCATCATCGGTCTGGCCGTATCCACCTCTGACGCGCAGGATGTGACGCTGTCCGTTGAGGCGTTGTTGGAAATCATCGCGCTGCATGATGCCACGGGCCATGTCGATTACATCACCTGCGGGCATGGCGGGTATCTGGATTTTGAACGCCTGATGCCGACCTTTCTGTTCGGCGAAAAACTGACGGCACCCGTGACCGAACAGATCAAAGCCGTGGTCAAACATGCCAAGGTCACGTCCGAGGCGCATGTGCGCACGCCTGAGAACGCCGAAGCCGTGATTGCGGCGGGGCAGGCCGACCTTGTGTCGATCGTGCGCGG
>CALRPK020000465.1:0-3019 GCA_943370015.1 Paracoccus haematequi | reverse complement strand
CATACATCCCCCCGTAATATATCCCCGCGAACATGATGAGCGAGCCCGCAGGGTCCAGCCCATAGGTGACCGGCAGCAACAGCGCCACGGTCAGCGCCGGGCCGATGCCCGGCAGGACGCCAACGGCGGTGCCCAAGGTAACGCCGATCAGGGCGTAAAGCAGGATCATCGGGTCCAAGGCCATGCCAAGGCCCTGAATGAGGAAATCGAATGTTGTCATATCAGCCCCCAAAGATCAGGGTTTCGATCAACCCCGCCGGAAGATGCAGCTGCAAAAGCTGGTCAAAGACGGCGTAGATCACGAAGGCCAGCGCCAGACCGACGGGCAGCGTGAACCGCAAGCTCTTGCCCAAGCCCGCTGCAGTCAGGGCGAACAACAGGCCAGAGGCCACGGTGAACCCCATGGGCTTCAAGAGCAGCAGTTGCGCCAGAAGCCCCGCCACGATCCACAGAACCGGCGCGAACTGGATGCGTTGTGGCAAATGGCCCTGTTGCCGCAGGCCCATCCAGACATGCGCGCAGGCCAACACCAAAAGCGCCCCGCCCACGAATTTCGGCAAGCCGCCCGAGCCCATGCCCGCATAGCCGCCCTTGTCGGGCAAGGCAAAACCCTGCCACAGCGCAAGGCCACCCAAGGCCGCCAAAAGTCCCGCGATGATGAAGGTCGCCCGCTGGGGGCGACCTCCGGTTCCACGAAGATCGTGGATCATTTGACCAGGCCGATGTCTTTCAGGACAGCCGTCGTGGCCTCAACCTCAAGCGCAAGCTGCTTGTCGAAATCGGCACCTGACAGATAGGTGTTGGCCCAGCCCTTGGTCTCAAGCAGAGACTTCCAGCCAGCCGAATTGACCAGCTTGTCGATATCGGCGGTGACAGCGGCCTTTTGCTCTTCCGACAGGCCGGGCGCCGCAGCGACCATGCGCCAGTTCTGGACATTCACGTCGTAGCCCGATTCCATCAGGGTCGGCGCATCGGTGCCCGCCCATTTCTCGGCGGTGGAGACCGCCAGGATGCGCATCGTGCCCGCCTCGACCTGAGGCAGGAACTCGCCCACGCCAGAGATGCCCACGGTGACCTGATTGCCGAGGATGGCAGCCAAAGCCTCGCCGCCGCCCGAGAAAGCGACATAGTTGATCTTGGTCGGGTCGATCCCCGCCGACTTGGCCAAAAGGCCCACGGTGATGTGGTCGACACCGCCCGCCGAGCCGCCAGCCCAAGACACCGAACCCGGATCAGCCTTCATCGCATCGACGAGTTCATTGATCGTCTGATAGGGCGAAGAGGCAGAGACAGCGACGGCCACGGCCTCGCCGGTCAGACGGGCGATGGGGGTGACGTCGGCCAGGGACACCGGCGAGTCATTGGTCAGGATGGCACCCACCATGACATAGCCACCGACAATCAACTGGCTGGGATCGCCCGAGGTCGTCGCCGCGAATTGCGCCAGACCCACCGTGCCGCCCGCGCCCGGCACGTTCTGCACCTGAACCGAGCCCGCGATGCCCTCGGCCTGCATGACCTCTTGCATCGAACGCGCGGTGCTGTCCCAGCCGCCGCCGGGGGCCGCAGGGGCCATGATCATGTAATCGGTCGCGAAGGCCGGAATGGCCAGGACAGCCGCAAGTGCCGCGCCCAAAAGCGTGTGCTTCATCGTGATTCTCCTCCCAAGGCACGGAGTTTCGTGCCGATTTTCGTGGGCGGCACCTCCTCGTGCCCTCCCTGCGCAGGAGTTCATCACACAAACCTGTCATCTGGCTGACATCGTCAGTCCTCGCCCAAGGCCTCAGTCCAAAGGCGATAGAGTCGGCGGCGCTTGGCCTGATCCAGATAGACCAGCACCCCCGGACTGACCGCCACCGGACGCAATTGGTCGCCCAGCACTGCCTGCATGGCGCGGGCAGAGTTGGCGCCCGAAACCTCGAGGCTGACGGCGGGCAGGCGCAGCTTTTCGGACAACAGGGTCTGGCCTTCGCGGCTCATGAGAAAGGCCAGAAAGGCGCGGCCAAGGTCCGAGGACCGCGCCGCCCGCGGCACCAGCGCCACGCGGGAGACGACGACAGTGAAGTCGCGCAGCAAGACGAAATCAATGTCAGGCGCCGCGCGGGCCTGATCGGCGGCATAAGATCCCAGGATGTTATAGCCCAGCACAAGGCGACCATCCGCAACCCGGTCTATGACGTCCTGACTGGTGGGAAAGGTCTGCAGACCCGCGCGCGCCATCTGACCCAAAAGCGACCAGATGTCGGGAAAATGCTCGGCGTCGCGGGCGAGGAACAGATAGCCCACCGCCGATCTCTCGATGTCATAGGTGCCGATCTTGCCCTGCATCTGGGGTCCTGCGCTGCGCAGCCACTCCATCAACTCCAGCCGCGAACCGGGCGGGCCATCGGGAAAACTGGGGCGGTGATAGACCAGAACTGCGGGTTCATAAGTCAGGGCAAAGGCCGTGTCCTGCCATTTCGCCCAAGCGGGCCAGTTGCGTAAGGCGGGCACCGAGACAGGCTGCGCATAGCCATCGTTGGCCAGCTTGATCTGCATATCCATCGCCGAGGAAAACACGAAATCCGCCGTGGGTCCCCCGGCATCGGTCTCTGCAATGACGCGGGCCGCGATTTCACCGGCCAGAAGGTCTTCGTAATGCAGGGTTACATCGGGATACAGAACCTGAAAGGCCGAGATCAGCGGGGCGGCAAGGTGGTTGTCCAGGGTGGAATAGATCGTCAGGGCGCGGGGGGCGGCCTGGTCGGGGGCGGGATAGGTCACCAGCTCGGCCCGGGCGGGGAAGGCCAGGGCAAGCAGGACAGTTAAGGCGGCCACGATGCGCATGCTCCCAGCTTGCCCAATCGAAGGCCGGTTCACAACAATGGTGTTTCGGGGCTAAACTTGGGCCAAGGGGGACAGGATGCGCTTGCTTGTGGTCGAAGATGATCAGCCCTTGGCGGAGTCGCTCACGACCCTGCTGGCCTCGTCGGGCTATGCGGTCGACCTTGTGCAAGATGGCGCCTCGGCCGAGGCGCTG
>CALRPK020000464.1:0-3019 GCA_943370015.1 Paracoccus haematequi | reverse complement strand
ACGCTGATCGAAGGACCCCTGCATGGCCGACCGTTTCCGCCTGACGCTTGCCCAGTTGAACCCGACCGTGGGGGCGCTGGCCGCCAATGCCGCCAAGGCGCGTGCCGCATGGGAGGCGGGGCGCGAGGCCGGGGCCGATCTGGTGGCGCTGACCGAGATGTTCATCACCGGCTATCAGACGCAGGATTTGATCCTGAAACCCGCCTTTGTGCGCGATGCGATGGCGGCGGTGGAGGCTTTGGCGCGCGACTGTGCCGATGGTCCGGCACTGGGGATTGGCGGGCCGTATTTCGATGGGGCATCGCTTTTCAACGCCTATTACATCTTGCAAGGCGGCAAGATCACCGCGCGGGTGTTGAAGCATCACCTGCCCAATGACGCGGTCTTTGATGAAAAGCGGGTCTTTACGCCCGCCGATGTGCATGGCCCCTATGTGGTGAACGGCGTCCGCATCGGCACGCCGATTTGCGAGGACAGCTGGCACCCCGATGTGGCAGAGACTTTGGCCGAGACGGGGGCAGAGATCCTGCTGGTCCCGAACGGCTCGCCCTATCATCGCGGCAAGCCGAACCTGCGGCTGAACCTGATGGTGGCGCGGGTGGTCGAGACGGGGTTGCCGCTGGTCTACCTCAACATGACCGGGGGGCAGGATGATCAGGTGTTTGACGGCTGTTCGATGGTGCTGAACCCCGGCGGGCATCTGGCGGTGCAGATGCCGCAGTTTGACGATTGCATCACCCACGTGGATTTTCTGCGCGGGCCGGACGGGTGGCGGGCAGAAAAGGGGCTGCTGGCCGAGGTGCCTTCGGTGGCAGAGGCGGATTATCGCGCCATGACCATCGGCCTGCATGACTATCTGGCGAAATCCGGGTTTTCGCGGGTGGTGCTGGGCCTGTCGGGCGGGATTGATTCCGCGCTGGTGGCGACGATTGCTGCGGATGCCTTGGGGCCGGAGAATGTGCATTGCGTGATGCTGCCGTCACGCTTTACCTCGCAGGGGTCTTTGGACGATGCCGCCGATTGCGCGGGGCGGCTCGGGTGTCGATTGGACACGGTGCCGATCACCGGCCCGCAGGAGGCGGTGGGGGAGGCTTTGGCACCGCTGTTTGCCGGAACGCAGCCGGGGATTACCGAGGAAAACATCCAATCCCGTTTGCGCGGGCTTTTGCTGATGGGATTGTCCAACAAATTTGGGGCGATGCTGCTGACGACTGGGAATAAATCCGAGGTCGCGGTGGGTTATTGCACGATCTATGGCGATATGAACGGCGGCTATAATCCGATCAAGGACCTGTGGAAAACGCGGGTCTTTGACACCTGCCGCTGGCGCAACGCCAATCACCGCCCGTGGATGAAAGCCCCGGCGGGAGAGGTGATCCCTGTGGCGATCATCGACAAACCGCCAAGTGCCGAATTGCGCGACAATCAGAAGGATGAGGATTCTTTGCCGCCCTATCCGGTGCTGGACGCCATTCTGGAAGGGCTGGTGGAAAAGGAGTTGTCCGTGGCCGAGATTGTGGCGCAGGGCCATGACCTTGCCACGGTCAAGCGGGTGGAGGGGTTGCTTTACACCAGCGAATGGAAACGCTTCCAATCCGCGCCGGGCGTGCGGCTGACGCAAAAGGCCTTCTGGCTGGACCGCCGCTATCCGATGGTGATGCGCTGGCGGGATGGGTCGGGCGGGTGAGGGCAGAAGGGGCGCAGAAGTTGCGCCCCTTTGTTTTTCCGGCGCTTAGGCCAGTTCCGTCACCACCTCAATATTCCCCTTGGTCGCGTTGGAATAGGGGCAGATGAAGTGCCCGCGTTCCACGATCTTTTCCGCTACGGCGCGGTCAAGGCCGGGCAGCGAGACGACCAGTTTCACCTTGATGCCAAAGCCGCCGTCTGAGCGGCCGCCGATGCCGACATGGGCCTTGACCGTGGCGTCATCGGGAACCGTGCCCAGCTTTTCGGATTGGGCCGCAAAGCGCATCGCGCCCAGATAGCAGGCGGAATAGCCAAGGGCGAAGAGTTCCTCGGGGTTGTGGCCCGCACCGCTGCCGCCAAGTTCCTTGGGGCTGGCCAAGGTGACCGTCAGCATGCCGGAGGTCAGCGAGGCCACGCCATTGCGCCCGCCGCCCGTGGCCTTGGCTTCTGTCCAGTATTTCGCATCAACCGTCATGGAATATTCCTTCGCGTAAGATTAAATCGTGTGCGATACAAATGGCCCGACTCGCGCCCTGATGTCAACCCGCTTGCGATCCTATCGCGTGCGATTTAATCTGCGCGCATGACCCTGACCCCGCCCGACATGATCTGTTTCGCGCTATACTCCGCCGCGCATGCCATGCAGCAGGCTTACAAGCCGTTGCTGGACAATCTGGGGATCACCTATCCGCAATACCTCGTGCTGTCGGTCCTTTGGGCGCAGGATGACCAGACGGTGGGGGCCATCGGGCGGCAGGTGCAGTTGGACAGCAACACGCTGACGCCCTTGCTGAAACGGTTGCAGACCCAAGGCATCGTCAGCCGCGAACGCGACGCGCAGGATGAACGGCAGGTGCGTATCCGACTGACGGAAAAGGGATATGCGCTGCGCTATGCCGCGCGTGACATACCGGCCTGCATCCTTGAGCGAAGCGGCCTGACCTTGGCCGACGCCACCGCCTTGCGCGACACGGTCACTGCGCTGCGCGATCATCTGCGCGATGAGGCGATATGACATTGCCGCTTTACGCCCTTGCCGCCTTGGCCGAAATCGCGGGCTGTTTTGCGGTCTGGCAGTGGTGGCGCGGTGGGGCGGTGCTGTGGCTGATCCCCGGCGCGGCTGCCCTTGCCGCCTTTGCGTTTTTGCTCGCCATCACGCCCCCCGCCCATGCCGGGCGCAGCTTTGCGGCCTATGGCGGCGTCTATATCGCGGCCAGTCTTGGCTGGCTGTGGCTGGTGGAAAAGACCCGGCCCGATCTGTGGGACATCCTCGGCGGTGCTTTGGCGCTGACAGGGGCGGCGGTGATATTGTTCGCGCCGCGATCCTGAAGCG
>CALRPK020000463.1:0-3025 GCA_943370015.1 Paracoccus haematequi | reverse complement strand
CATCATGGTTATGGCACAAGGGAAACAGGCCGGTATCTTGGATCGCAAGGACGCGAATGACGTCTCGATCATGGAATTGGCAACACTTTAACCGCAGGAACGATGGATATGTCGGGGATCACTTTGAACGCGCCGAAACTGTTTGATCTTTCAGGCCAAGTCGCCCTTGTCACCGGCGCAGGCAGCGGCATCGGGCAGCGCATCGCGATGGGGCTGGCCCAATGCGGCGCGGATGTAGCGCTGTTGGACCGCCGCACCGATGACGGCCTTGCCCGCACGGCGGAATTCATCGCCGCCACAGGTCGGCGCAGCCTGCAAATCGCGGCCGACGTCACCTCGGGTTCGGCATTGACCGAAGCTGTCGCCCAGACCGAAGCCGACCTTGGCCCCCTCACACTGGCCCTGAACGCCGCAGGCATCGCCAACGCGAACCCTGCCGAGGCGATGGAGGCAGCCCAGTTCCAAACAATGATGGACATCAACCTGAAGGGCGTTTTCCTGTCCTGTCAGGCCGAGGCGCGGGCCATGCTGAAGAACGGGCGCGGGTCCATCGTCAACATCGCCTCAATGTCAGGGGTGATCGTCAATCGTGGCCTTTCGCAATGCCATTACAACGCCTCTAAGGCGGGTGTGATCCACATGTCAAAGTCGATGGCGATGGAATGGGTCGGGCGTGGCATCCGCGTCAACACGATCAGCCCCGGCTATACCGCCACCCCGATGAACACCCGCCCTGAGATGGTGCATCAGACCAAACTGTTCGAAGAACAAACCCCAATGCAGCGCATGGCCCATGTCGATGAAATGGTCGGCCCCGCCGTGTTCCTGCTGTCCAATGCCGCCAGTTATGTGACCGGCGTTGACCTGCTGGTGGATGGCGGTTTCTGCTGCTGGTGACAGGCCAGGCGACCATCCTTTCATCCTGCGAAAAAAGGCCACCCGAAAGGGTGGCCTTTTGCATTTTCGGCGCGGCTTTTCGCAGCGCAGGTGGGTCACATCACGGCGCTTTCAGCTCTGCATAGTCCCCCGCCGTGCGCAGGGTGACGGTCACAGGGGCGTCGGTGCGGTTGCGCCAGAACCAGCCATGGTTGCCGGTGAAGGCGGCGGTCAACGTGCCGGTCTGTTCCGGGGTTGCCCGACCCTGTTCATAGCTGATCTTCTGCCCGCTCCCGTCGCCATGGGTGTCGTAGTTCACCATCGATCCGTTTGCCGTCCAGAAAAAGCGGGCGGTCTGACCCTCTTCCATCGCGAGCTTGACCTCAATCCCATCTCCGGGGGCGAGGGTGTAGCTGACCTCGTCGCGCCATTCCGGGGCGGTTTCCTCGGCCACAGTGGGATCGACGGCGGCGGTCTCAGCCGGCGCTTCGGTTGGCCCTGTTGCGGTGTCGGTCTGCGGCTGGGGCGCGTCTACTGACCTCGTTTCTGGCGCCGTGGCAACCATGGCGGCGATGGCGGTCAGTTGCGCCTCAATCCGTGCCAGTCGCTCCATGGCGGCGGGGTCGAGTGCTATGGTTTGGGCCGCCGCATCGGCGGCGTCCTCGGCGTAAAGTTGCTGCTTGATCTGGCCCATTTCCGTCAGGCCGAGCACGGCACCAAACCCGGTTGGGTCGATCCCGTATTCTGCGGGCAGATAGATCACGCCCAGCACCGCCAAGGTCGCCGCACCCGACAGCACGGTTGAACGGATCAAGCCACGCGGGCTGGCCTCGACGTGGCGCACTTGACCGGGGCGATAAGTGTTTCGGTTTTGCATATCGTGATGCTCCCTCAGGCCATGGCGTAACCGATGAGCTGCATGCCCATCAGGTAAAAGCCCAGACCGATCATGATGACGTTGGCGCGGTAGGCTTGCGCGGCAAAGGTGGGTGAGGCGCGCCAGTGCCGCATCACCACAAGGATCAGGGCAAGCGCAGTCAACTGCCCGATTTCCACCCCCAGATTGAAGGCGATCAGGTTGACCAGCAGCCCATCGGGCGCGATATCGTATTCGATGATCTTTGAGGCCAGACCAAAGCCGTGCAGCAGGCCAAAGATCAACGTGGCCAGCCGCGTATCCAGTTGCCTGCCGAACCAAAGCCGGAACGCCCCAAGGTTATCCAGCGCCTTGTAGATCACGGAAAAGCCGATGATGGCATCAATGATATAGGCGTTGATGCCGATATCGAACCACACGCCAAGGATCATGGTTGTCGAGTGACCCACGGCGAACAGCGTGACGTAAAGCCCGATTTCGCGCATTCCGTAAAGGAAGAAGATCACCCCGAACAGGAACAGGATATGGTCATATCCTGTCACCATGTGCTTGGCCCCAAGGTAGAGGAACGGGATCACCTGCGGGCCGGTGATTTCCTGAATGTACCCCTTGTCGCCAAGGGTGACGGCATGGGCCAGCGCCGCGCCTGCCCAAATCATGGCAAGGCCACAGATGGCCAAAAACAGCCAGACGTGCGGTGACGCCCGGGAAGAGAGTGTCATGGAGAGATGTCCTGTCCTGAAATGTCGGATCAGGCCCGCGCCCCATGCGGGGGCGGACCGGTTCACGAAGTCAGGTCAGGCTGCGTGGCGGTCGCCTTGGCCCCGGTGTGGCGATTCCCACGGATTGCCGGGCATGTCCGGCCCAGATGTCGCGCCCCTCCGGCACGGTAAACGCCGTGTTTGCTGGCAGGATCACGCCAGAGGTGTGGTCATGGTCGGTGGCATCATGATGGGCGTGGTCATGTCCGCCCCGTTCCGCATGGTGTTCGGCTTGATGGGCGGCATGGTCCGCCTTGGCCATCAGAAGGGCGGGGCCATGCGTGGTGGCATCGGTCACCGGTGCAAGCACCAGTGCCAAGAGCAGCGCCAGCGCCGCTGCTTGCCGAATGATTAAGACCAGTCTGTCCATCCGCCTCATTCACGGGGCATCCTTGATGCCACGCTTCGCCTTTTTGCCGCCCCAGAGCGGGGTGTTTCGTCCCGTTGCCGAACGATTGCCCGTCCGGCCAAGCCACCTTGCCAAAGCCACCCAACGACCGAAGGGCGGCGC
>CALRPK020000462.1:0-3030 GCA_943370015.1 Paracoccus haematequi | reverse complement strand
GGGGCCATCGCCGTGCTGTCGGCGCAGGTCGATGACATGACCCGCGCCTTGCAGGCCGCGCAGGGAACCGCCGGTCAATCCTCTGCCACGCTAGAGGCACAGGTTGCCCGGGCCGAGGCTGCGGCCGCTCGGCTGGACCTGATGCTGGCCGCGCTGCATGATCTGCCAGACAGCGGCACCAGCGGGCAAATCCGCGTGTTGCGCCGCCGCAGCCCAAGGGTCGAGGCTGCGGAATGATCCGGGGCGGGCGCAGCGTTCTGGTCATCCTTGCGCTGATGCTGGCCTCTGCCGGGGCGATGCGGCTGGGCGCGGGTGTCGGCGCAGCCATGGCAGCGGGCGAGCCGTCAACCGCTGCACCAGACGCCCCATTGAACTGCCCCGCGCCACCTCTGGCCGTCGCAGAGGCTTTGACGGAACGCGAAACCCGTCTTGCCGCGCGCGAACAGGCCGCAGCAGAACGCTTTGCCGCGCTGGACCTTGCGGAAACCGCCATCCAAACCCGTCTGGATGAATTGCAAAAGGCCGAGGATGCGCTGTCACGCCTTGTCACCGTGGCCGATGGCGCGGCAGAGGGCGATCTTGACCGCCTGACGGCAGTGTATGAGGCGATGAAACCCACCGATGCCGCCCGGCTTTTCGCCGCGATGTCGTCCGATTTTGCCGCGGGGTTCCTCGGGCGGATGAAACCGGCAGCGGCGGCGGCGATCTTGGCCGGAATGCCACCGGAGTCAGCCTTTGCCGTCAGTGCGTTGATTGCGGGCCGAAATGCCCGCGCACCGACGGAGTGAAGCGATTCGTTAACCCGTCGTCCGGCAAACTGCCCCCACCCAAAACGGAGGATTACGCCCCATGTTCGGCATGATCGGCATCGCTGTGCTGATGGTCATGGTTTTCGGCGGCTATGTGCTGGCCGGGGGCCATCTGGGCATCATCCTGAAGGCCCTTCCGTTTGAGATGATCATGATCGGCGGGGCGGCAGTCGGGTCTTTTCTGATCTCGAACGATTCCAGCACGGTCAAGCACACCCTTGCCGACATCAAGAAGGTGTTCAAAGGCCCTCACTGGCAAACCGCCGACTATCGTGACTTGCTGTGTCTGTTGTTTGAACTGATCCGCGTGGCGCGCGGAAATCCCGTCGCGCTGGAGGAGCATATCGAAAATCCGCAGGACAGCGCGATTTTCGCCCGCTACCCGCGCATCCTGTCCGATCATGAGGCGGTCGATCTGATCTGTGACACCTTTCGCGCCGCCGGAATGAATTACGACGATCCGCATCAGGTCGAAGAGGTGCTGGATAAACGGATGGAGGCATCGGCCCAACACGCCCAGCATTCCACCCATGCGCTGCAAGCTATGGCCGATGCACTGCCCGCGCTTGGCATCGTCGCCGCTGTGCTTGGGGTGATCAAGACCATGGGCTCTATCGACCAACCACCTGAGATTCTTGGGAAAATGATCGGGGGTGCGCTGGTGGGCACGTTCTTGGGCGTGTTTCTGGCCTATGGTCTGATCGGCCCCTTCGCCGCCCGCCTGAAAACCGTGCTGGAAGAAGAGGCGCAGTTCTACCGCCTGATCCGTGAGGTGTTGGTGGCCAATCTGCACAACCACCCCGCCAATATCTGCATTGAGGTGGGGCGTCAAAACACCCCCCATCAGGTCCGCCCCAGCTTTGCCGATCTGGAACAGGCCCTGCGCGGCTTGCGGCAAGAGGCGGCGTGATGCGGTGGCTTGTGGCGTTGATCCTGTGCAGTGCGGCAGGATCGGCTCAGGCCCAGACTGTTGCGGTGACCACCGGCGATCACCCGGACTTCACCCGCGTCGTGCTCGAAGCGCAGGGTTTGAACGGATGGCGGCTGGATCGGCTGCCGGATGGCTATGCCCTGCGTCTGCGCAGGCCCGCCAGTTTTGATCTGGATGGTACCTTTCGTGTGATCACGCGGGATCGCCTGACAGACCTTGCCCCGCTAGACGACGGACGCGGGCTGCGGCTAACGCTGGATTGCACCTGCCATGCCGTGGGTTTTGACTACCGACCCGGCATCGTGGTCATCGATCTGCGCGACGGCCCTGCGCCGGTGGGATCGTCTTTTGAACTGACGCAATCCGGCGAAACCGCCCCGCCGCTGCAACGGTCTGACACGGCGCCACGTCCGACAGCGCGCCCCCCTGCCGCGTGGGATTGGACCGAACAGGCCCTGACCGCCGCGCAAACGCCTGCCGCCCCGGTTGCTGCTGCACCTGTGCCTGATCCGCATTCCTTGGCGCTACGTGATGCGTTGCTGCAAGAGCTTTCCGACGGGGCCGCACGCGGCTTGGTTGATCCCGTTGTCCGTTTGCCACCACCGCCACAGCCCGATGGCACAGTGCCGGGGGCGGCGCGCATCGGGCTGTTGGCCCTGCCGGGGGTAGCGGAGCTGTCGCCGCAAGAAAGCCGTCCAAGCCTAACCGCTACCGGGGATGATTGCGTCGCACCGTCTAGGATCAACCTGCCCGATTGGGGCAATCCCGACCTGCCTGCTTCTGCACAATTGACTGAGCTTACAACGTTTCTGGGTGAATTTGACCGGCCCGATCCAGATGCCTTGGCCATTGCCGTGCGCCGCCACCTCTGGCTTGGCTTTGGGGTCGAGGCGGTGGCTCTGGTGGATGCCTTTGCCACCGATGCCGCGGATGCCGATCTGTGGCGCAGCATGGCGCGGGCGGTGGATGGCATCGACGACCCCAAGGGCGCTTTCGCTGGCATGACGATGTGCGACGGGCCTGCCGCGCTTTGGGCAGCGCTGACCCAGCCGAACCTGTCCCCGCCAGAGGGGAACGCCCCGGCGATCCTGCGCAGTTTCTCGGCTCTGCCGCCGCATTTGCGCCGCAGCCTTGGCCCTCCGCTGACCGCGAAATTCCTGCAAGCGGGGGATGGTTCAACCGCGCAATCCATCCGCGACGCCATGTTGCGCGGCGACCCAGGGGCCGGGGCGTTGGTGGATGCCCAAATTGCCCTGCGCAGCGACCGCCCCGAACAGGCCGAGGCCGAGG
>CALRPK020000461.1:0-3030 GCA_943370015.1 Paracoccus haematequi | reverse complement strand
GCCATCGGCACGGGCCACGGCGGTTTCCATGACCCAAGCGCGGTAGCAGTATTCGCCGATCTGATCCAACCGCTCGCCCACGGCCATGTCTTTCTTGGCCACGGCGCAAACCTCAGCCACCGGTTTGGCCAGCGGCACCATATCGGCCTTGCCGTAAAGCACCACGCGGGCGCAGGTCAGCGGCACCTCAAGGCTGGTCAGGTGATAGGGGCGGTGGAAGGTGAAGTAGGGGCCTTTGCCCATCTTCAGATCCTCCATCCGTTCCCAGATGCGCGGGTGGTCCATTTCGGCCACCACAAACACGCCGGGGGCCACGCCCTTGCCGATGGAGTAATCCACGACCCCGACACGGTTCAGCACACCGCCATCGGCCTTGGGGATCAGCACCTTGTTCAACTGGTCCAAGGTCGCCGCCGGGCCGTGCATCCCCGCCACATCCGGCACAAGGCCCGTGGCATTGGCGATGGCGGCCATCTCCACCATGGTTTTCGATCCATCCACGAATTCCACCAGCATCCGCACATTCATGTGCCGCCGCGCGGCCTCTTCCTCATAGGCGGGGGGGATGGCGTCGATGTTCAGCGGGTTGTTCTTGCCCTTGCCCGCCGCGACGATGCGGTGGCCCATGGCGCTGACAAATTCGATCAACTCCATACAGGAGGACGGTTCATCCCCGGCACCCAAGGAATAGGTGACGCCCAGACGGTCGGCTTCGGATTTCAGATAGGCCCCGATGGTGACGTCCGCCTCGACGTTCATCATCACCAGATGCTTGCCATGCTCCATCGCGCGCAGGCCGATCTCTGCCCCCACGGCGGGAATGCCGGTGGCGTCGATCACCACGTCGATCAGGCCAGAGTTCAGGATCGCGTTCGCGTCCGAGGTGATCGCAATCTTGCCCGCCTCAATCGCCGCATTGACGCTGTCGGTGGTCGAGGCATCGCGCGAATGGCCCTTTTCCCGGAACGCGATGTCCACCGCCTTATGGGCGTTCACCGGGTTCAGTTCGGAAATCGCGCCGATTTCGATGCCTTCCATATGGGCGACGCGGGCGACGATATCCGTGCCCATCTCGCCCGAGCCGATCAGGCCAATGCGGACAGGACGACCTGTTGCTGCGCGGGCGCGCAGGTCGCGGGCAAGGCCGGTGGGGGCGACGTTGATGGGCATGAAATCCTCCTCTCAATGCAGGGCCGATGTGCGAGGGCGGCGAGAGACTCGGGCCATCCGCTTTGGCGGGCTTGAGGTGATCTAAAGCAGGAAGTGATCTTTTGTCAAACACAAACTAAAAATGTTCACTTAGAATGTCAGGATTGCGACGGGGCCAAAACGCAAAACGCCCCGCAGCAGGGGCGGGGCGTTTCAAACTCGGTTGGAACGGTTCAAGCTTGCAGCAGCGACTCAGCCGTCACCTCATCGGTGATCAGGACGGTGGGGCGCACCAAAGCGATGGCCCCGCGCAGCGCCGCGATCTTATCCGCTCCGCCTGAGGCGAGGATACGTTCCGGCGCGCGGCAGAGGGCGGGGATCGGGGCGCTCATGACCCGGGCATTCAGCGGGTGATCGACCAGACGCCCGCGTGCATCGAAGAAGTTATAAAGCAGGTTGCCCACCGCCCCCGCCTCGGCCAATTCCGCGCGCACGGTGGCGGGGAAGGGATCGGCATTGCCGGTCGGGCGCAGCGTCAGCCCACCGGTGGACAAAAGCACCGCATCCACGGTGTCGGTCATGGCAAAGGATTCGCCGATGCCGCAATGGTCGATCAACCGCCGCTTGGTATCGGCATCATCGACAATCGCCGGGGCGGCCACCAGCCAGCACCGCGCCTTGAACATCCGCGCAAAGGCCCAAGCAAATTCGGCGGGATTGTAATGCTCCACCGCCGATATCCCGCCCAGCAGCGAGACCACGGCATCCGCCTGTCCGCCTTCGACAAAATCGAGCGAGCTGTGCAGCGTCCGCCCCCAACCCACGCCGATCCGCGTCTCAGCGCGCATGAACCCCGCCAGAAAATCCCCCGTGGCGGCACCAATGGCTACAGTCGGATCGGCGGCGGGGTCGGACAGCGGGGCCACAATGGCCTCACGCAGGCCGAAGCGTTGCTCCAGCGCCAGTTCCAGCCGGGGCAATTCGGCAATCTCGCGCGAGAGGGAGATCGTCACCTCATGCATCGCGCGGGCATCGGCCAAGAGCCGCGTGACGGTGACGCGCCCGATGCCTAGCTTTTCGGCAATCGCGCCTTGGGTCATATCCTCGGCGTAATACATCCATGCGACGCGCAACCGCAGCCGCGAGGATCGCCTGCGGCCTGCGTCCGCCTCTGCAACAGGCGCGCGACCGCGGATGTTCATGCCCTTGCGCGCCGTTCGGACGCCCCCTCCAGCACCAAGATCAGTTCTGCGCGCAGGGCGGGACAGTCCCCGCCAAGGAGGCCGATCAGTGTCCGGCGGTGGATGATATCGTCCAGCCCGCCGACCTTTTCGGTGGCGGCCAGATGGCGAATTTCCTCAACGCTGTGATCAGGGGCCTCAGTCAGCATGGCCTCACCCCGCCCGCGCAGGGTGGCGCAATAGCCAAGGGCGCGGGTGCCATAGCGCGACAGCAACACCGCAGCCCGCGCCGCCGTGATCCCGCCCATCAGCGCCAGCTTTGCCACATAATCCTGCCGCGCTTGTCCCGCGCGCGGGAAATCCCGCCCGCCGCCAATCGCCAGCCCGCGCGTGGTGATCCGCCGCGCCAGCCCGAGGTCCGCCAGCACACGATCCGCCGCCACTTCGGCAAAGGCGCGGAAGGTGGTCCATTTGCCGCCGATCAGGCAATGCACCGGCACCGAAGTTCCGGGCAAGGTCAACGAGGCGATGGAATGATCCCGCGTCACTGCGCCGATCGGACCATCCGCACGGGGCAGGGGGCGCACACCGCAGAAGCGGTGGACGACATGCTCTGCCCGGATCGGCAGATCGGGGAACACTTCGGCCACGGCAGCGCAAAGGTAGGCCTGTTCCGCATCGGTGCATTGGGCGGTATCGG
>CALRPK020000460.1:0-3032 GCA_943370015.1 Paracoccus haematequi | reverse complement strand
ACAGAGTCTTCGCAGTCCATGATCGCCGAAATGGCGCTTTCAAGACGCACATCGGCAAGGCAGGCCTGATCACGGGCGCCAATGAAATGGGCCCTGTCGAACACCAGTTCCACGTGCAGCCCGTTGTTGCGCAACAAGATGCCATCGGGCGCACGGGGATCGCCGCGGTAGCCTGCGAATTTCTCAGGAGAGACCAGCGGCATGTCATCGACCAGCAGCCTGCCATCCTTGACGTGATAGCGGCGGACATCGACATGGCTTGCGCCCTCGATGGGAAAGGCCTCATCAAGGAAAACCCGCGCCCGCGCGATCACCCGCGCGCCGCGTCCGCGCTCGTATCCGCCCTGCGGTGGCGCAGAGTCCATGGCGTCCGTGCCATAAAGGCAATCGTAAAGACTGCCCCACCGCGCATTCGCGGCGTTCAGCACATAGCGGGCGTTCGTGATCGGCACGACCAGTTGCGGGCCGGGAACCGAGGCAATCTCGGGATCGGTGTTCGCTGTCGTGATCGCGAAATCCGGGCCTTCGTCCAGCAGATACCCGATCTCGCGCAGGAAGGTCTTGTATTCCTCGTGGTTGTGGGGCTGCCCTTGCCGGGCGCGGTGCCAGTCGTCGATCTGTGCCTGCAATTTGGCGCGCCGGTCCAAAAGCTGCCGGTTCTTCGGCGTCAGGTCCGAAACGATGCCTGCAAACCCGGACCAGAAACTGTCCGCACTGATCCCTGTTTCGGGAAGCGCTTCGTTTTCGATGAACGAGCAAAGGGTTGTGTCGACCTGCAGGCCATATCGGATATCGCGTGTCATGTTCTCTGGTCCGATCAAATTGCATACAACGGTATGCAGATTTCAACTTGGCGTAACGTACTAGAGCAGTTTGGACAACATCAGGCACTCCCTTGATTATCAAAGTTTCCTAGAAGCTCCTTTCACGAATTTTCAACCCGGCGTCTGCACCACGCCTTTTCAGGTCGCCACAGCCGCCCGGTGCTGACCCTCTGGGCGCAGCGCATGGGCGATGGTGGCCCGGTTGCAGGCTGTGACGGACGCGATCCGCAAAGTTCATCAGGCATGCGCTGATGCGCCACGACCAAGGCGCAGATGGCCGGCGGTGCAGATCCATGGCCCGCCACCCCGATCCGGCCAAACGATCCGTCCCTTGGTCCCGGCTGCGGATATGTCACAGCTTTGCGGCCGTGACTTGCTTGGCGCACGTCTTCTGCGCAAGATGGGGGCTGTGGAGAGTGCCCGATGACCAATGCCCTGATTTTCTGCTGTGACGCCAATTATTTCTGGCCCGCCGCCTATGCGGCGAACCGGGTGGCGACGCTGTCACCAGATCGGGATTTTGCCATCCGCATCTTCTGTTCCGACCCGATCCCCGATGCCTTTGCCCAACATGCCGCCCCCGGTGTGACCGCAGAACCGCTGTCGATGGGCGATTTCACCTTTTACCGTGAGTTTTCGGATCGCATCTCAAAAGCCGCCTTCCTGCGCATCTTCGCAATCGACCGTCTCGCGGCGGACCATGGCCGCGTGATCTATTACGATGCCGATGTGGCCTTTCGGCATGGCGATTTCGCGCGCCTGTTCACGCTGGACCTTGGCGCGGCGACGATTGGCGCGGTGCGCGATACGGCGGATTGGGCGGCCCCATCAGACCGGGATGCCCGCTATTTCGCGGCCTTGGGTGTGGGGCCGGAGACGGGGGGATATTTCAACTCGGGCTTCCTGCTGGTCGATACGGCGCGTTGGAAGGCGCAGGGGATTGGCGAAAAGACGCTGCGCTTCATCGCCGAACACCCGGACCTGTGCCGCTACAACGATCAAAGCGCGCTCAACCATGCGCTGGCGGGGAAATGGGCAGAACTGTCGCCCTTGTGGAACTGGCAGGTCCGCGACGCCGAGGTGATGGCGCTGGTCGATACCCGCGATCCGCATGTGGTGCATTTCAACGGGCGGCAAAAGCCGTGGCGCGACAGCCAACGCCAGATCCCGGCGGGGTTCAAGGACCCGTTCCGCGACTGGGGCCGATTGGTGGGCTGGACATTGCCCCCCGACATCGAAGACCGCGTTTACACCCGCAAAAAGCGTGAGGCCTCGCGCGCCCATGCCATCTCCCAGACCTATGCCGGGCTGGCCGATTGGGTGGCCGAACACAAACGCTATCTGAAGTGCAAGAATTTCATCGATTCCGAACCCACGGACCGCGCCCTGCGCCGCGCGCGGCGCGAGGCAAAGCGCGCCGCGCGAGAGGGACGGGACGAGGATCTGTCCGAAGAGGACAGCGACGACGACTCCTCGGACGAATAGGGGATGCGCGTTGACAGGTGGGGCGCGTTCTGGCACCCAAATTCGCATCGTGATTGGCCAAGGTGGTGGTGAGATGACAGCAAGTGCCGACAATGTCGTGACCACGACCTTCGGGGTCGAAGTGCTTGCCGCGCCGCATCTGTCGCCCCGCATGATCGAGTCCATGACCAATGGCCGCTATGAGGGGAATGAGATTTCCTGCGGTCTGGCCGCCATTCCAAAGGGCGCGCGCATCCTTGAACTGGGGGCAGGGGCCGGGGTGGTGGGGTCGATTTTGGCCAAGAACATCGAAGACGTCACCATCCTGTCGGTCGAGGCGAACCCCACCCTGATCGACCATATCGCCGCCCTGCACGCACATAATGGCTTGGGCGACAAGATCACGGTCCGTCATGGCGTGGTGCTGTGCAATGCCGATGCGCCCGATGCCATCGAGTTTTTCGTGCGCGGGAACTTCCTCGGGTCCGGCCTTGCGCAGGGCAACCATCCCCGCGCCAAGGGGACCAGTGTCCCGGTGATCCGCTATACTGACCTCAAGCGCGAGTTTCCGCATGACACCATCATGATGGACATCGAAGGCGGCGAGTTGGATTTCCTGCGCGATGCCGATCTGTCCGGCGTGCAGCGCATCGTGGCCGAATTCCACCGGGGCATCTATGGCGTGCCGGGCATGCGCCAATGCAAGCAGGCCCTGCGCGGCAAGGGGTTCGAGATGAACGACGA
>CALRPK020000459.1:0-3034 GCA_943370015.1 Paracoccus haematequi | reverse complement strand
CGCCGCCCTGCTTTGGGGGTATTTCCTCTATCGTCGCGCGCTGGATGCGACGACCCAGCATGTGCTGGTGCAGTCGCAACTGGTGGCAGAGCACGTCGAAAGCCTGCTTGAGGCGCAACAGGTGATCCACCGGGCCATCGCTGCGCGGTTGGCAACGGAAGCGCCGGGCTTTGCGCTGACGTCCGAAGGCCATGATGTCCTGACCGCCTTGGTGGACGCGCAGGAAACCTTGCTGCGGCTGCAACTGCTGTCCGTGACCGGGCAGGTTCTGGCCGACAGCATGCCCGATGGCCAAAGCGCCTTGCCACAGGATCATCTTGACGCGCTGAACGGCGGATCGCCGCTGTGGTTGGGGCGCGAGGTGCATTATGGCCCAGAAGGGCAGGATGTCGTCCTGATCTCTTCGCCGATCCGGGTGCCGGGGGGGCGGGCCCTTGTCCTTTCGGTGGTCGATACCCAGTTGCTGCAAAGTTTCCTCAAGGGCATCGCCGTCCGCGAAGGCGAGGGCGAGGCGGCCTCGATCGCGCGCAGTGACGGGATGCTGCTTTTGCGCAATTTCGATGCGGAACCGATGCTGCTGCCCGAAACCGCGCCGGGGCGCCGGTTCCCGCAGCTCAGCGCCTCTGGCGCGTTTGAGGCGATGGCGGTGACGGACGGCGTCACACGCATCTACGGCTTTCACTGGGGCAAGGCCTTGCCGTTCTATGCCAATTTCGGTGTGCCCAAAGGATTGGTCTGGCAGGAATTCGCGCGGCAAGGGATTCCCGTGCTGGCACTGTTTGCTGTGATGGGCCTGTTCATGTGGGTGACGGCGCAGCGGATCGAGCGGTCGCTGGCGGATCGCTTCCTGCGCGAAAAGATCCGCGAACGCGCGGAATCGGCGGAGCGTTTGGCCGAACAGCGTATCCACCTGATGCGCGAAACCAACCATCGGGTGAAGAACAATCTGTCGCTGGTGGTGTCGCTGATCAACCTGCAACTGCGCGGTCACAGGGGCTTGGACGCTGATGCGCTGAAGGCGCGGATTGGTGCGATCAGCCATGTGCATGATCTAATGTATCAGTCCAAGGATGCCGTGCATGTCGATTTTGCCGCCATGTTGACCGACATCGCCGCAAGCCCCGCCGTGGTGCCACAAGAATCCGGGATCACCGTGCAGACCGACCTGCAACCCGGCATCCTGCTGGGCCCGGACCGCATCACTCCCTTGGCGGTGATCGCGGCGGAATTGCTGGCCAACGCCGTCAAACATGCCTTCCACGGACGAAATGGCGGCAGGATCGACCTGAGCTTGCGTCGCATGGATGACCGGGTGCTGCTGAAGATCGTCGATGACGGCATCGGACTGAGCGAGACGGTCTCTCGCCGGTCGGGCAGCGCGATCATCGACGCACTGGTCGAACAGATCGACGGTCGGTTGGAACGCCATAGCAACGGTGGGTTGCATGTCGAACTGACCTTCACCATCGCTTAGCGCCGCCGGTCGCTGCGACATCCTTGTAACCCCTGCAAAAAGATCACGCATCCCATCCGTTGGCATCCTAGAGACTCACCTGTCGGTTGTGCGACAAGAGGGCAGCGGCGCGCCAAAGATCGCCGCGGATTCACCAAGGGGCCGGACATCCCGGGGCAGGGCCATGAGACTGACATTTGCTGAAAACCGCTTTCCGCTGTTCCAGCCGCAGGGTCTGGATGATGTGAAAGACCCGTGCCCGGTCTGGGACGGGGCGCGCTGGCATATCTTCGGCTCTGGGGGGACCGTCACGTCAGAGACGTGGTTGGTCTATCACGCCACTGCCCCCGCGCTTGAGGGACCTTGGCAGCAGGAACCGCTGATCCTGTTGCCGGTCTTGGGCTCTGGCGTCGCTGCCCCCGGTGTGGTGCATGAAAGCGGCGTGTTCCACATGTATATCCAGACCGAATTCCTGAAATCGGGCGGGCGCTGCGAACATCTGGTGTCCAATGACGGCTTTCATTGGGTGGCGCTGCCCACCGCCTTTGCCGCAGTCGAAGGCACCGAAGAGCATGGCATCTATGACCCGCATCCGGCGGTGATCGGCGGGCAGAAATACATCGTCTATTCCGCCATGCCCGCCTTTGAGCGCGTCCCCCAGCCCGAGGTGTTCTTGGCCCGCAGCCTGTCGAACACATGGTTCGGCCCGTGGCAGCGCATGGGGCGCATCTTGGGGCATGAGGACATCCCGCATCACAACGCCAAGGACCAACCCGATTACGAATGGGGGCTTGAAGGGCCGCAATTGGTGGAACTGCCCGATGGGCGGGTGATGCTGAACGCGACCTGTTTCCTGCCCGAAGGTCAGCGCGGCACGCGTCAGCGCGTGTTCTTTGCCATCGCGGATCAGGTGGCCGGGCCGTATCAAAGCCTAGGCCCGGTGTTGATGCCGGACGGCGTGGGCGAAAACGGTCATTCCACGGTCGTGGTCGATGGGGCCGATCTGACGCTGTTCTATCAAAGCCGCGTCGAAAGCACGGGCCAGCGCTGGCGCTACGGCATCGTGCGCGCCCGGATCGAGGCAGAGGTGGCCGATCTCTCGCAAGCGGCGTGATCGGCCCCCTTGCCCCAGGCGTCAGGCCACCGCCTGCGCCCCGGTGATTTCCACCAGCGATCCGCACATGAAGGCGGCCTCGTCACTGGCGAGGAACGCCACCAATGCGGCAACCTCTTCGGGTCTGCCCACCCGGCCATAGGGAACCAGCTTGTCCAGATCGGCCATGGTGCGGCCCGAGCGTTTCACCCCGGATTCCAGCATGGCGGTATGAATCTCGCCGGGGCAGACCGCGTTGACGCGGATTTTCTGCGGTGCGTAATCGCGGCCAAGGTTTTGGGTGAAACTCGCCACCGCCGCTTTGGTCACGTTATAGGCGATGTGGTTCGGGGCAGGGTGCAGCCCCCATTGCGAGGCCGTGTTGACAATCGCCCCACCCCCCGCCGCGATCATATGGGGCAGGGCGGCGGCGCAGGTGTGAAACATCGCATCAATGTTGACGGCAAAGGACAGACGCCAATCGTCAG
>CALRPK020000458.1:0-3036 GCA_943370015.1 Paracoccus haematequi | reverse complement strand
TGATGTACAACGACGCCTGCACCGATGCAGATATTCTCAAAGCGATATCCAACCATGCCTCCGCCACCTCTGCCGCACATGGCCCCACTTCGGGTGCCGCGCGGGCGCTTTTGCTGGCACGGCGTGGGGCGCTAAGGGTGGCGCATCAGGCCGATTGGATCGCAGGGCGGTTGTCGGGGGATTGGGTCAGCGATGCCAATAACGCGCTGAAAACCGGCTATGACCCCGTGATGGGCACTTGGCCCGAATGGCTGGCCTTGGCCGGGGTGGACATCACCGCCCTGCCCCCGGTCGTGGAACCGGGAACCGTGATGGGTAGGGTCCTTGGCTTTGGCCTTACCGACTGCCGCATGGTCGCAGGCACCACCGATGGCTGCGCGTCTTTCCTTGCCACCGGGGCATCCGAACCCGGCGATGGCGTCAGCGCCTTGGGAACGACCCTGACGGTCAAGCTGCTCTCTGACCGCCCGATCTTTGCGCCCGAATACGGCATCTATTCCCACCGCTTGCTTGGCCAATGGCTCGCGGGGGGTGCCTCTAATTCCGGCGGCGCGGCGCTGCTGAAGCACTTCACGCCGGACCAGATGGCGGCACTTTCGGCAAGGATAGACCCTGAATCTGACACCGGGTATGACTACTACCCCCTCCCCGCCCCCGGTGAGCGGTTTCCGATTGCGGACCCTTTGATGCAACCCCGCCTCACCCCCCGACCACAGGATGACGCGACCTTTCTGCAAGGGCTGTTCGAGGGCGTGGCAAATGTCGAAGCCCTCGCTTTCCGCCGTCTCGCGGAACTTGGTGCGCCCCCGCTACGCTCGGTCCGCTCCGTCGGCGGCGGGGCGGCAAACCCGGTCTGGACCCGCCTGCGCGCACGGCGTCTGAATGTCCCGATGCCCGCGCCTTTGTCGGAGGAGGCGGCTTTTGGCACGGCGCTTTTGGCACTTCGGGGGGCGGCATGACGCCCGCGACCCTGCCCGAATTGGCCGCAACCCATGACGCCTTTTTGGTCGATCAATTCGGCGTCCTGCTCGATGGTGCTGCGGCCTATCCTTGGGCGGCTGGGGGTTTGTCCCTGCTGGCGGCTACAGGAAAGCCGGTGATCCTGCTTTCCAACTCTGGGAAGCGATCAGAGCCAAATGCTGCCCGTTTGACCCGCCTTGGTTTCCGGCGTGAGGATTTTCGTCTGGTGCTGTCGTCAGGTGAGGCGGCGTGGCGGCACCTCTCGCACCGCGCCTTTCCCGCAGGCACCAAGGTCTGGCTGCACGCCCGCGACGGCGATACCTCAGCCATCGATGGCTTGGGCCTGACACTGAGCGATGACCCCGCCGAGGCTGCGCTGATCCTGCTGGCGGGCAGTCAGGCCGATACGCTATCCCTGAACGATTACCGCCAAATCCTGACTCCGGCAGCGGGAAAGGTGCCGATGCTTTGCACCAACCCGGACCTTGAGATGCTCACCCCCCAAGGCCCACGCCCCGGCGCGGGCCGCATCGCCCAGCTTTACGCAGAACTTGGCGGCGCAGTGGAGTGGATCGGCAAACCCCATCCGCTGATCTATACCGAGGCTGCCCGTCTGCTGCCCGGCATCCCGGCCCATCGCATCCTTTGCATCGGCGACAGCCCCGCGCATGATATTGCCGGGGGGCACCGCGCCGGGCACAAGACCTGTCTTGTCCGCACCGGCCTGCACGCCGGGGCAATCGACGCCGACCTTCCCGCGCTTTGTCTGGCCGAGGCGGGCGTGCTGCCCGACCACACCCTGCCCCGTTTTGCCTGAGGCGAACATGCCCTTTACCCTGTCCCTGAACACCAACCCGCTGGTCAACCGCTTTGCCGATCCCGATGACCTGATCGACACGGTGGCGCGCGACATCCGCATCCGCGACCTGCAACTGACGCATGAGTTCATCAATCCGTCTTGGCCCGCCCACACCCTCCGCCGCCTGACCCGGCAGATGGGCGCCGCCTTGCAACGCACCGGCGTTCGCATCACCTCTGGCATGACCGGCCCCTACGGCAGGCTGAACCACTTCGGCCATCCGGACCCAGAGGTGCGGCGCTACTACATCGACTGGTTTAAAACCTTTGCCGAGGTGATCGGGGATTTGGGCGGCACCTCAGTCGGCACGCAATTCGCCATCTTCACCTATCGCGATTTCGATGATCCCAAGCGCCGCGAAGACCTGATCCAGATCGCCATCGACGCATGGGCCGAAGTGGCAGACCATGCCAAAACCGCCGGATTAGACTATGTTTTCTGGGAACCGATGAGCGTAGGGCGCGAATTCGGCGACACCATCGCCAGTGCCTTGGCGCTGCAAGATCGGCTGACGGCGGCGAATATGGCGATCCCGATGTGGATGATGGCCGACATTGACCACGGCGATGTCACCAGCCCGAACCCGGATGATTACGACCCCTATGCTTGGGCACGGGCGGTGCCGAAGGTTTCGCCCATCATCCACATCAAGCAAAGCCTGATGGACAAGGGCGGCCACCGCCCCTTTACCGCCGAATTCAACGCCAAGGGGCGCATCCATCCCGAGCCACTGCTCGCCGCGTTCCGTCAAGGCGGCGGGATGGACAATGAAATCTGTCTGGAGTTGTCGTTCAAAGAACGCGATCCCAACGACCGCCAAGTCATCGCCCAAATTGCCGAAAGCGTCGCCTTCTGGTCCCCGCATATCGACAGCGGGGCGGCGGATTTGCGTCTCTAATCCAGCCGTTTTGTCAGTGATCCGGCAAGCGCGGTCAGGATCAGGCAACAGGACACCGCCCCCGCATCCAGCATCCCGCGCGAGCGTTCGCCCAAACGGCTGGCACGACCCAGACGCGCCACCAAACCAATTGTGCTGTCGCGCCCTGTCTCGGCTGCGGCCACCATCCGTGCCAATGCTTCGGCCAATCCCTTATCGCGGTACGTGTCAAAGGCCGCAACGGCAGGGGCCAGCGTGTCGATCATCGTCTTGTCACCGACGCGCGCATTGCCCATGGCCTGCACGCCGGACAAGGCGGCCTTCAGCATGGCGTCAACGG
>CALRPK020000457.1:0-3046 GCA_943370015.1 Paracoccus haematequi | reverse complement strand
TCCGCCCCTCCAACGGCACACGCCATGCCGATTGCCGCAGCGCGCCTTCGGTCTGTTTGGCGGGGATGATACCGTTCTGCCAAGGTCCGGTGGGCAGGGGGTGACTTCCCAAAACCTCGGCCCGGTCACCGATCATCTGCGCTGTCGTTGGCAGAATTACGGGCAAGCCGGGGGCTGCCTGCGCCTGCAAGGGCAGGGCGATCAGCGGCAGGACAATGCCTGCCAAAAGGCCCCGCCAAAGCGGGACGGAAAGGGGTCTGCGGTGTCTCACTGCTCGGCCTCTTGCGGGCTCACTTCACGCGATAGTGGTAGTGTCCCACAACCGACATTCCGAGTGAAGCATAGAGATGTCTTGCATTTGAATTGGCTTCGGTCACCAACAGCAAGAGCCGTGCCGCGCCTTGATCCAGTGACCAGCGCGCCGCCGCCCGCAAGATATTGTGCGCGGTTCCCTGCCGACGCAGGGCGGGACTGACCTCCAGCGCGTGCAGCATGGCGCAATCCCCGGTTGCCGCGACAAAAGCCACACCAGCGGCGCGATCCCCGGTGCGGCCAAGGATGGCGGTCTTGGGCAAGGTGACGCGGTCCATCACCGCCAGACGGGCCGGGCCGATCCCGCCCTCGGCCCACAGCGCGCGGGCGATGCCCAGCGGGGGCCAATGGGGAAAGCTGGACAGGAAGGGCGGTTCTGCGGCGGCAAGTTCCGCGGCGTCCCCGTCGTAGACCACGACCGGATCGTGACGGCGATAGCCCCGCGCGTCCAAGGCGGCATCCAAGGCGCCGTCCTGCGGCCAGATGACGAACAGCGGGTTCTGGCCGAGCGCCTGCATCGCCGCCTCGGCCAGCGGGATTTCCGCGTCTGACCATGCGCCCGCGGGGCTAGCGGCGGAGACCCGTTGCCCCCCGCCGCGCCCGTCGCGGATCAGCCATGGTCCGACCTGCCGGGTTGCGGCGGGGGGCCATGTCGATTCTGCCAGCGCGGGAATGTCGATCATGCGAAGAGCGCCGCGAGTTTCACCATCGCCTCATCCAACCGCGCCGCATCGGTGCCGCGAATCACCAGATTGGTGCCATGCGCGCCGTTCTGGATGAAAGGATAACTGCCCATCGTCAGATCCGGGTAGTCGGCGGCCAGCGCACCGAAGGGGGCGGCAATCTCGCCCTCGCCCCGGTTGACGCGCAGGGATTGCGACAACAGGGGCGCGCCGCCTGTCAGGGTGGGGATGACGCCCGCCAGCATCGCCTCAAAGATATTGGGCACGCCGGCCATCACATGGACATTGCCAAGGGTGAAGCCCGGCGCGGTGGAGACCGGGTTGTCGATCAGGATCGCCCCATTGGGGATGCGGGCCATGCGCTGACGCGATTCGTTGAACGGCACGCCGGCGCGGTCGTAATGCGCTTGCAAGCGCGCCATTGCATCGGCGCGGTGGGTGATCGCCACGCCAAAGGCGGCGGCGATGGCATCGGCGGTGATGTCGTCATGGGTCGGCCCGATGCCGCCACTGGTGAACACATGATCCACCCGTGCGCGCAATGCGTTGACGGCGGCGATGATGGCATCGTGGTCATCGGCCACGACCCGCGCCTCGACCAACCGGATGCCATGGTCGGTCAGCCGCTGCGCCAGATGGTGCATGTTGGAATCCCGGGTGCGACCCGACAGGATTTCATCGCCGATCACCAGCATGGCGGCGGTTGGGTTCGTCATGGCACTCTCCGGGTTCTTACGCGTGCTTTGGGTATAGGGCGGTGGGGCCGGGTTTCAAAGCCCCCCGCCTCTGGTCTTTGCCGCAGGCTTCGCCTATTTAGGACGGCAACACAAAGACCAGAGACAGGATACCTCTCGTGGACGATACACGCGGCCGCATCACCAAGGACGGCATCCGCATCTATGAGGACGCGGATTTTGCGGGCATGCGCGCTGCGGGGCGCGCGGCGGCAGAAATCCTCGATCTGGTGTCACCGCTGATGCAGGTCGGCGTGACCACGGGTGAGATTGACGCCTTCATCCGCGATGAAGTGGAGCGTCGGGGTCTGGTTTCGGCAACCATCGGTTATCGCGGCTATCAGCATGCCAGCTGCATCAGCGTGAATCATGTGGTCTGCCACGGCATTCCTGGGAGCAAGATTCCAGGCCGGTCCAGCGACGCGCTGGTGGCGGGGGATATCGTCAATGTCGATGTGACGGTGGTGCTGGACGGCTGGTTCGGCGATTCCAGCCGGATGTATGCGGTGTTCCCGCTGAAGCCCTTTGCACAGCGGCTGGTCACGGTCACGCATGAGGCGCTGATGCGCGGCATCGCGGCGGTGAAGCCGGGCAACACCTTTGGCGACATTGGCCACGCGATCCAGACCCATGTCGAAGCCGCCCGGATGTCGGTGGTGCGCGATTTCTGCGGCCATGGTCTTGGCCGCGTGTTCCACGCCCCGCCAAATGTGCTGCATTACGGGCGCGCGGGCAGCGGCGCGGTGCTGGAAGAGGGCATGTTCTTCACCATCGAGCCGATGGTGAATTTGGGGCGGCCTGAGACGAAAACCCTGTCCGACGAGTGGACCGCCATCACCCGCGATAAATCTCTGTCGGCGCAGTTTGAACATTCGGTCGGCGTGACCGCGACGGGCTGCGAGATTTTCACCCTCTCCCCGGCGGGTAAGTTCCACCCCACTTGGTGACGATTTTTCTGCGAAAAATCTGGAAGGGGCGCACGCGCCCCCTCTGGCCCTTTGGGCTATTCACCCCCTGTGGATATTTAAGCAACGGGGAAGGGGTCAGAGACCCAGCAGTTCTGGCAGCCTCGCCATATCGGTAAAGGGGATGGCGCCTTCATGGGCCAAGCGGTCCGCGTGGCCGTGCGGGGCGTAGCCCATGCAGCGCATGCCTGCGGCGCGCGCGGCACGGGCACCAGTGGCGCTGTCTTCGATCACGATGCACTCTGCGGGGGCAATGCCCAGTTGGGCAGCAGCGTGTAGATAAAGATCGGGCGCGGGTTTTGGGCGGCCCAATGCCTGACCGGAATAGAGATGGCCCCTGAAGCGCTCGATC
>CALRPK020000456.1:0-3048 GCA_943370015.1 Paracoccus haematequi | reverse complement strand
CCTTGTTCGGGACGCTGAACCTGTCGCTGTTTGGCAAGGGCGAGGGCGGGCCGGTCTTTGTGGGTCTGGCGAATTTTGCCACGCTCTTTGGCGATCCGCGCTGGTCTGAGGCGTTTTGGAACGCGCTGGGCAATAACCTGTGGTTTTTTGTCAGTCATATGCTGGTGCAGCACCCGATCGGGATTTTGCTGGCGGCGCTGTTGTCGAGCCCGCATTTGCGGATGGCGGCGTTTTACCGGACGGCGATCTTTATCCCGACGATCCTGAGCTTTGTGATCGTGGGCTTTGTCTGGAAGCTGATCCTGTCGCCGATCTGGGGCATCGCGCCGGGGATGCTGGATGCGGTGGGGTTGAAGGCGCTGTTTGCGCCGTGGCTGGGCAAGGCGGAATATGCGCTGACGGCGCTGGCGCTGGTGTCGGTCTGGCAGTTTGTTGGCATCCCGATGATGCTGATCTACGCGGCGCTGTTGTCGATCCCTGATGATGTGATCGAGGCGGCCGAGATGGACGGTCTGGGCGCTTGGGCGCAGTTCTGGAAGATCAAGCTGCCGTTGATCCTGCCCAGTATCGGGATCATCTCGATCCTGACATTTGTGGGCAATTTCAACGCCTTTGACCTGATCTATGTGGCGCAGGGGGCCTTGGCGGGGCCGGATTTTGCCACCGATATTCTGGGGACCTTCCTCTATCGCACCTTCTTTGGGTTCCAGTTGCAACTGGGTGATCCGCATATGGGGGCGGCCATCGCCTCGGCCATGTTCGGGATCATTCTGTTGGGTGTGTGTATCTACCTTTTCGCCATCCAGACGCGGCTGCGTCGCTATCAGTTCTGAGGGGAGGATCATGCACAGCGCCCGCCGCACCACTGGCCACAGCATCGCCGCCCATGCGATCTTGCTGACCTATACGCTGATCGCCCTGTTTCCGGTCTTTGTTATCGTTATCAACAGCTTCAAAAGCCGCAAGGCGATCTTTGCCGAGCCGTTGATGCCGCCGATGCCGGGCAATTGGGACATGGTGGGATACACCACGGTGCTGCAACAGGGCGATTTCTTTCAGTATTTCCTGAATTCGATGACGGTGACCTGTGCCAGCCTGTTCTTCGTGCTGCTCTTTGGTGCGATGGCGGCCTTTGCGCTGTCGGAATATCGCTTTCGCGGCAATCTGTTGATGGGCCTTTACCTCGCCTTGGGCATCATGATCCCGATCCGTCTGGGCACCGTGGCGATCCTTGAGATGATGGTGGCGGGGGGGCTGGTCAACACGCTGACGGCGTTGATCCTTGTCTATACCGCGCAGGGGTTGCCCTTGGCGGTGTTCATCCTGTCGGAATTCATGCGCTCGGTTTCTGATGACCTCAAGAACGCCGGGCGGATTGATGGGCTGTCGGAGTATCGCATCTTCTTTACGCTGGTCTTGCCCTTGGTGCGTCCGGCGATGGCGACGGTGGCGGTCTTTACCATGATCCCGATCTGGAATGATCTGTGGTTCCCGCTGATCCTTGCGCCGTCGGAAGAGACCAAGACGATTACCCTTGGATCACAGGTGTTTATCGGCCAATTCGTCACCAATTGGAACGCCGTGCTGTCGGCGCTGTCCTTGGCCATCGTGCCGGTCTTGGTGCTCTATCTGATCTTCTCGCGCCAATTGATCCGGGGCATCACCGCAGGAGCTGTGAAATGACGATCCGTGTGCTTGTGGCAGGGTTGGGCAATATGGGCCGGTCCCATGCGCTGGCCTATCACCATGATCCGGCGTTCCAGATTGTGGGGCTGGTGAACCGTTCTGCGGAGGAGTTGCCGTCGGAGTTGCAGGGCTATCCGCTGAGTTCGGACTATGCCGAGGCTTTGGCGCGGCTGAAGCCGGACCTTGTCTGCATCGCCACCTATTCCGACAGCCATGCCGATTATGCCGTGGCCGCGATGCGGGCGGGGTGCCATGTGTTCGTCGAAAAGCCGCTGGCCACCACCGTCGCCGATGCGCGGCGCGTGGCGGAGTGTGCGGCAGAGACCGGGCGTAAGGTGGTGGTCGGATACATCCTGCGCCACCATCCCAGCTGGCAAAGGCTGATCGCCGAAGCGCGGGATTTGGGTGGGCCTTATGTCTTCCGGCTGAACCTGAACCAGCAATCCTCGGGTCCGACATGGGAGGTGCATAAGGCGCTGATGCAGACCACGTCCCCCATCGTGGATTGCGGGGTGCATTATGTCGATGTGATGTGCCAGATCACCGATGCCAAACCGGTTGAGGTGCGGGGGATGGGGCTGCGCCTGTCCGATGAGATCGCGGCGGATATGTACAATTACGGGCATTTTCAGGTGCTTTTCGCGGATGGATCGCTTGGCTGGTATGAGGCCGGTTGGGGGCCGATGATGTCGGACACCGCGTTTTTCGTGAAGGATGTGGTCAGTCCGCGTGGCGCGGTGTCGATCCGCATGCCCGATGACGCGCGGTCTGATGATATCGATACCCATACCAAGACCGCCGTCTTGCGCGTGCATCGGGCGGGGGTGGGGTCGCAGGACCTGTCGATGGCGGATGAGCCGGGGCATCAGGCGCTCTGTGATCGCGAGCAAGCCTATGTCGCGCGTGCGATCCGTGAGGATATCGATCTGACCCGTCACTTGCAGGATGCGGTGCAATCGCTGGCCATCTGCCTTGCGGCGGATGAAAGCGTGCGCTCTGGCCTGCCGGTGAAACTGTAAGCGAAGGAACCGCGCCGTGGGTGCATTGAGCCTTTCCCAAGTGACCAAATCCTTCGGCAAGACCGAGGTCATAAAGGGCGTCGATCTTGAGGTGAAAGAGGGCGAGTTTTGCGTCTTTGTCGGCCCCTCTGGCTGCGGGAAATCCACGCTTTTGCGGATGATTGCGGGGCTTGAGGATGTGACGGGCGGCGATGTCCGCTTGGATGGGGTGCGGATCAACGATGTCGCCCCGGCCAAGCGGGAAATCGCGATGGTGTTCCAGACCTATGCGCTTTACCCGCATCTGACCGTGCGCGACAACATGGGTCTGGCGCTGAAACAGGCCGGAGAGCCGCGCGCCGCG
>CALRPK020000455.1:0-3049 GCA_943370015.1 Paracoccus haematequi | reverse complement strand
CGGCGGGCGGGGCTGGCAGCGACGCTGGCGCAATGACCGGCGCTTCGGCGGGAGCGACGCGCTGGCTGGTGAACTGTCGGCTGGGCTTCACCGCCCAGCGCGGGCCACCCAACCAAACGGCGGCATACATCAGTTGCGCCCGCGCAACCGGGGTGCCGCCGACTAGCAAACCTTCGTAGAACATGCGATGCACCTCTGACCAAGGGCGGGTGTGATAGACCGGCCCACCCTTGTTGACCTCGCCGCAATAGGCATCATGCACGGCTGCGGCGGCGACATAATGCGGATTGCGTGGCCCGCCGACCAAAGGGGTCGCAAAACCGGGGATCGTCGCGCCATCCGTCCAAGTGCCGGGCGGGGCGACCCAATCCTGACCGTTGGAATCCACGAACCCCAATTCCCGGACCATCCGTTGATAGCGATATTCCTGACCGGGAAAGCTGACGAAATCTGAAGCCACGTCCAGAGGCAATTGCCGGAACTGACACCGCCCGTCCTTGGGCGACAGACAGGCCTCCAGTTTGCCCTTGGGCTGGTTCACGGGGATCGCCGGTTTCGGCTTGGGCGGAGTTTGCGGCACGGGCGTGGTCACGCAGGCTGACAGGATCACGACAGGCAAAAGCGCAAGAACATGCAATCGAAACGACATGACAGAATACCGAACGCAACCAATGGCAGCGCAGCCTAGCATAGCCCCGTCCCCTTGGGCAGAGCCTTCCGATCCCCGAAAAGATCGCGCGATCAGCCCCGCCCGCGATAGGGCGCCACACCCTGATCTGGCACCCAGACCCCGGCAGGCGGCGCGCCGGTCTGCCAGAACACATCAATCGGGATGCCACCGCGCGGATACCAATAGGCCCCGATCCGCAGCCACACCGGATCCAGCAAACGCACCAAAGCCTTGGCGATGTCGATGGTGCAATCCTCATGGAAGGCACCGTGGTTGCGATAGCTGTGCAGATAAAGCTTGAGCGACTTTGACTCCACCAGCCACGCGCCGGGAACATAGTCGATGACGATATGGGCAAAGTCCGGCTGTCCCGTCATCGGGCAAAGCGAGGTGAACTCCGGCGCGGTAAAGCGCACTATGGCCCCCGTTCCCTCATGGCCATAGGGCACACGCTCCAGCACCGCCTGTTCAGGGCTGGCGGGCAGGTGGGTGGATTGGCCCAGTTGGGTCAGGCCAGACACATCGGTTTTCGTCATTTCCATCGTCCTTCGACAGGGTGTTCCGATTGCCTAGGCCGATGGCCCCCAAAACGAAAGGGGCGCGCAGTTGCCCGCACGCCCCGATTGGTCAGATGCCCCAAACGGCGCCGCTTACTTGATCGCCGCCTTCAACTTGTCGGCGAGGTCGGTTTTCTCCCACGAGAAGCCGCCGTCCTTTTCCGGCGCGCGGCCGAAGTGGCCGTAGGCGCTGGTGCGGGCGTAGATCGCCTTGTTCAGGTCCAGATGGGTGCGGATGCCGCGCGGGGTCAGGTCCATGCAATCCATCACCGCGGCTTCAATCGCCGCCGCCTCGACCTTGCCAGTGCCGTGGGTGTCGACATAGATCGACAAGGGCTTGGCCACACCGATGGCATAGGACACTTGCAGCGTGCAGCGATCCGCCAGACCGGCAGCCACCACGTTCTTGGCCAGATAGCGCGCGGCATAAGCGGCCGAGCGGTCAACCTTTGTCGGATCCTTGCCCGAGAACGCGCCGCCGCCATGCGGGGCCGCGCCACCATAGGTGTCAACGATGATCTTGCGGCCGGTCAGACCTGCGTCGCCATCCGGCCCGCCGATCACGAAAGTGCCGGTCGGGTTGACCCACCATTCGGTCTTGTCGGTGATCCAGCCCGAAGGCAGCACTTCGCGGATATAGGGTTCCACGATGGCGCGGATATCAGCGCTTTTCTGTTTCTTGTGCTCATGCTGGGTCGACAGCACGATCGAGGTCACCTCAACCGGCACGCCATCTTCATAGCGCAGGGAAAGCTGCGATTTGGCATCCGGGCGCAAGGTCGATTCCTGACCCGATTTGCGCACTTCGGCCAGCTTGCGCAGGATGGCATGGGCATATTGGATCGGCGCGGGCATCAGCTCGGGCGTTTCGCGGCAGGCATAGCCGAACATGATGCCCTGATCGCCTGCACCGTCCCGGTCCACGCCTTGGGCGATATGGGCCGATTGTTCGTGCAGGTAATTGTGGACCTTGATGTCCTTCCAGTGGAATTTCTTCTGCTCATAGCCGATGTCCTTGACGCAGTCGCGGACGATATCCTCGACCCGACCCATCATCTCTTTCAACTTGGCTTTGTCGGACAGACCGACCTCACCCCCCACGACAACGCGCTTGGTCGTGGCGAAGGTTTCGCAGGCGACGCGCGCATTCGGCTCGACCGCGATAAAGGCATCCAGAACTGCGTCCGAAATACGGTCGCAGACCTTGTCGGGATGCCCCTCCGACACGGATTCGGAAGTAAACACATAATTCTTACGTGACATGGGAAGTGCTCCATTGGTTTACCCCGCCACGCCAGGAAGCCGTTGTGGCAGGAACAGCACGAAGCGGTAGACAGCACCCGCCCGCGCGTCAAGCGCCGAAACGGCGCGATGCCTGAAAGCGCAGCGAAACGATACCGCAAAACATCACTATCAAGACGACAGTCACAGGGATTTCGCCAAACCGGGCATAGGCCGTCACCGGCAGCGCCCCCGGCAGTGCCGCATCCATCCAACCGGGCTGGCCAAAGGGCAATTCGGCCACCGCGCGCCCGCGTGCATCATAGACGGCGCTGACCCCGGTATTGGCCACCCGCAGCAGCGGCAAGCCTTGCTCCACCGCGCGCAACCGGGCTTGGGCCGCATGCTGGAACGGACCCGTCAGCGTGCCGAACCATGCGTCATTCGTCACCTGCAAGAGCCAATCCGCCCGATCACCCGGCACACGCAGGTCTTGGGGAAAGACCGCCTCATAGCAGATCAAGGGGAGGATACGCCCCAGCGCCGGGGTGGGCGTGATGATCGCAGGCGCGGTGCCAGCCGTGTAGGCATTCCCCGCCTG
>CALRPK020000454.1:0-3049 GCA_943370015.1 Paracoccus haematequi | reverse complement strand
CACATGCATCACCAGATTGACGCCGAAACGGTTCGCCATTTCACGCTGGCGCTCCCCGGCATAGCCGCGCCCCACGGGGAACATCGCCACGCCGTTGTTGTCCACCGCCCAAGCCGCCGCCCAGTCGTTGCCGCCGATCACCACGGGGGTCACCCCGTCGTTCAGATTGCGGAACGGCATCCCTTCGGCCTGTTCGGCCTCGGGGGGGGCGGCTTCCACCCAGACGGGCGCGCCGACATGGCGGCCCGGGAAATCCTGAAGCAGGTAAAAGGTCCGGGTCAGCACATGGTCTGCCGGGATCGGCTCCAGCGGTGGGATATCGAGGCCCGCCGCGATGCGTTGCAGGTGCCGCGCCTCTGGTGACGTGCCGCCAAAGCCCGCCACATCACCATCGCGGGTGTCAAAAAGGATCATCCCCCCGGTGCGCAGATAGGCGTTCAACTTGGCATAGGCAGCAGCCGAAGGCAGCGTCTGGTCATCGGTGATCGGCCAATAGAGGAAGGGAAAAAACGCCAACTCGTCGCGTTCGATATCCACACCCATCGGCGCTTCGGGTTCAATCGACGTCCGCTCCCACAATCGATCGCCCAAGCCGCGCAAACCAGCCTCGGCGATGTCATCCACCCGAGGGTTGCCGGTCAGAACATGGGCCAAGACCACGGCAGAGGTTGCCTGAATGGCAAAGTCATCCAAAGGCAGTTCATCCTGCGCCTTTGCTTGCGGGGCAAAAAGGCCCAGCGCCGCGATCACTGCCACACCGCGCCCCAGACGCGAAAAACGCCCTGACACGGCCAAGGCAGCAAGAATATCAACCAGTAAAAGCGTCAGCGCCCCGATCAGCAGCGCCCATTTCAATGGGCGTTCGGATTGCGTCTCAAGCCCCTCGACCGCCGTGCCTGTGGGCCATGTGGCAGGGGTCAGCACCGTTTCCGCATTGATTACATTCAGCGCCACGCGACGATCCGCTCCGGCGTAGAGCCCCGGCGGCAGATCGGCGCGGGGGCCTTTGGCCATCGCCTCGGCCAAGACCGCGCCATCGACACCGGCTACTGTGCCCGCATCCAGTGCCTGACCCCAAGCGTCCAGCGCCATGTCGGGCACCCAGACCTGCCCCCCCAGATCGGCGGCCCCCATCCCGCCCGGGCGGGTGGACACCGCCAGCCGTTCCAGCATCTGGATGAACAGACCTGACAGCGGCAGGGTGGACCATTCGGCATTGGCAGTGACATGGACCAGCACCACCTGCCCCGCCCCCATTTCCTTGCGCGTGACCAAGGGCGTGCCATCGGCCAAGGCGGCGATGGTCCGTTCGGTCAATTCCGGGTCAGGTTGGGCGAGGACCTGCGAAGTGACCGTGACCTCTGCCGGCACGGCCAGCCCGTGGAAGGGCGATCCTTCGGGGAAAGGGGCAAGTGTCTTGGGTTCCCCCCAACTCATGGCCCCACCCACGGTGCGCCCACCTTCACGCAGGCGCACCGGCATCAGCGGGTCTTCGGTCACGCGCGACACATCCGATGCCGCCATGACGGGACCAGCAAAGCGCAAGAGCAAGCCGCCCTTTTCCACCCATTCGGTCAGGGCGGTTTCTTCGGTTTCCGCCAGCCGCGCGACATCGGCAAGGATCACCACGTCGGGGCCAGCAGGCAGCACATCAGCCAACCCGCCCTCCAGCAGGTCAGCGGTCGGTGCAAGCGCCTGACGCAGGTAGTGCGTGGGGGACAAGAGTTGCAGGCCCTCACGATCCTCGCGCCCCGCGATCAGGGCGATCTTGCGTCGTTTCAGGCTGTCATCGGTCAGACTGACCGCCCCGGCCGAGCGGATGCCTGCGATTTCAAAGCGGGTGATGCGATTGCGCAATTCGGGCGGCAGCGACAGTGCCGCCTTCCCCTCAGCCGCGCCACCGCCGAAGGCCAGCGTGGCGCGGGCCAGTTCGCGGTCAATGCCGGATGGGTCAGGGCCACGGGCGGCCACCTCTACCTCCAACGCCGGGCCTGCGGGTTGGCGTAGCGCCGTCAGTTGCACCGCGCCATCGGCGAATGTGGCAGGTCGCAGGGCCAGAACGGGGGCCGCGCCTTGCATCACCGAAAGTCGTCCCCGGTCAGCCAAAACATCGGCCAAGGCCGCGCGTCCGGGATGGTCCAGCCCATCGGTCAGCCAGAAGCTGTCAAAATTCCCCTCGGGCAGGAAATCCGCCCAAGCCGCCATATCGGCAGGCGCATAGGGCGCGGGCGACAGTGCCGCCAGCCGCCCCGCCACATCCTGTGCATTCTGGAACACCACCGCCTGCGGCTGATCGGTCAGGCGCAAGACGGCGACGGGACGGCCAGATCGACCGGCCTCTTCGACCGCGACCGCCGCGCGGTCCAGACGCCGGGTCCAGTCGCGGGCATCGGCCCACGTGCCATCCAGAACCACCAACAGCGGTCCCGTCCCCGGCTGTTCCGGGCGGGGGTTCAGCACCGGCCCGGCGAAAGCAAGGATCGCCGCCGCCACGGCCACCATCCGCAGCAGCAAAAGCCACCACGGGGTGCGGTCCGTCTCAACCTCATCATCCGTCAGGCCCAGCAGCAGGGCCACGCCGGGAAAGCGGCGGCGGATCGGTGCGGGCGGAACGGCGCGCAGCAGGAACCACAGCACCGGCAGCGCCAAGAGCCCCGCCAAAAGCCACGGAACAGCAAAGCCCAAGGGACCGATCATCCACATCAGCGGCCACCTTCCAACGCGCGCCACGCCCAAAGCAGCGCCGTTTGCGCCCCCTGCCCCGTGTGGTGGCAGTGGTAATGCCAGCCCATCCGGCGGGCGAGGGTCGCCAGTTGGTCTTTCCGTTCCGCCAACCGCGCCAGATACCGCGCCCGAAGGTCGCCAGCGCGCAGGGTTTCATGGCTGACCGATCCGCCCATCGATTCAAAGATGGTACGCCCGTCAAAGGGAAACTCTTCCTCGGCCGGGTCCAGCACCTGCATCAAGACGCCTTTTGCCCCCCGATCCGCGGCGCGGGTCAAGGCGGTCTCGAGCGTGGCCAATGGCCCAAGGAAATCCGACAGGAACA
>CALRPK020000453.1:0-3052 GCA_943370015.1 Paracoccus haematequi | reverse complement strand
ATGAAGTTCCTCGATCTTGCCAAAGTCTATATCCGCTCGGGCGGCGGTGGTGGCGGCTGCGTGTCGTTCCGGCGCGAAAAGTTCGTGGAATTCGGCGGTCCGGATGGCGGGGACGGCGGCAATGGCGGTTCCGTCTGGGCCGAGGCGGTGGACGGGCTGAATACGCTGATCGATTTCCGCTATCAGCAGCATTTCTTTGCCAAGAACGGCCAACCCGGCATGGGCAGCCAGCGCACCGGCAAGACGGGTGACGACATCTTGCTGAAAGTCCCGGTTGGGACTGAGATTTTGGACGAAGACGAAGAAACCGTCATCGCCGATCTGGTTACTGTCGGGCAGCGTGTGCTCTTGGCCAAGGGCGGCAATGGCGGCTTTGGGAACCTCTACTTCAAATCCTCGACCAACCGCGCGCCGGGGCGGGCCAATCCGGGTTTGCCGGGGGTGGAGCGCACCATTTGGCTGCGGTTGAAACTGATCGCCGATGCGGGGCTGGTGGGTCTGCCGAATGCCGGGAAGTCCACCTTCCTCGCCGCCGTGTCCAATGCGCGCCCAAAGATCGCGGATTATCCTTTTACCACGCTGGTGCCGAACCTTGGTGTTGTCGGGGTGGATGGCAAGGAATTCGTGATGGCCGATATCCCCGGCCTGATCGAAGGGGCATCGGAAGGGCGGGGTCTGGGCACGCAGTTTCTGGCCCATGTCGAACGCTGCAAGGTGCTTTTGCATCTGGTGGATGGCACCTCGTCCACCATCACCAAGGATTACCGCACCATCGTGCATGAGCTTGAGGCGTATTCTGACATCCTTGGCGATAAGCCGCGTATCCTTGCCTTGAACAAATGCGATGCGCTGGATGCCAAGACCATCTCCACCCGCCGCCGTGCGCTGGAAAAGGCCTCAGACGGGCCGGTTCTGGTGATTTCGGGCGCGGCCGGTATGGGGATTCAGGACACGCTGCGCGCGATCTATGCCCAGATTCAGGGGGCCGACCCTGTTGAGGAGGCCGGGCCGTGGCAGCCTTAAGCGCATTGGTCGCGCCTGACATTCGCGCCGCGCGGCGTCTGGTGATCAAGATCGGCTCTGCCCTGCTGGTGGACCGGGAAAAAGGGCTGAAGCAGGGCTGGCTCTCGGCCTTGGCGATGGATGTGGCCGAAGCCAAGGTGCGCGGGGCCGATGTGGTTTTGGTGTCATCAGGCTCTATCGCCTTGGGGCGCAAGGTCTTGGGCCTGCCTGCCGGGACGCTGACGCTGGAACAGTCCCAAGCCGCTGCTGCCGTCGGGCAAATCCGTCTGGCGCGGGCCTATGAGGAGGTCCTCGCCCCGCACGGCATCACCACGGGCCAAGTTCTGGTGACGCTGGAAGACACCGAGGATCGCCGCCGCTATCTGAACAGCCGCGCGACCATGGAAACCCTGCTGGGTCTGGGTGTCGTGCCGATCGTGAATGAGAATGACACAGTGGCCACGGATGAAATCCGCTTTGGCGACAACGACCGTCTGGCCGCGCAGATTGCGGTGACGGTGGGGGCGGATCAGTTGATCCTGCTGTCGGATGTGGACGGGTTCTATTCCGCCAACCCCAAGGAAGACCCCACGGCCATCCGATTTGATCTGTGGAAACCATCACCCCAGAGATCGAGGCGATGGCGGGTGATCCCATCTCTGGCCTGTCCAAAGGTGGGATGAAGACCAAGCTATTGGCCGCCAAGACCGCCGTGGCCGGGGGCTGTGCGATGGCGATCATGGAAGGGTCGGTGTTGCGTCCGTTGAAGGCCTTGGCCGAAGGTGCGCACCGCACGTGGTTTGTGGCGCAGGGCGATCCGCAAGTGGCGCGCAAGCGCTGGATCAACGCGATGAAGCCCAAGGGCGAGATTACGGTCGATGCCGGGGCGGTCACGGCGCTGTCGCAGGGCAAGTCACTGCTGCCTGCCGGAGTGCGCGCCGTCAAAGGCAGCTTTGGCCGGGGGGAGCCTGTGGCGATCCTTGGCCCAGACGGCGTTGTGCTGGGCAAGGGCCTGATCCGCTATACGGCGGCAGAGGCCAAGCGGATTGCGGGCCACAAATCGGGTGAGATCGAGGCGATCCTTGGCTATGCCGGGCGGGCGGCATTGATCCACCGCGACGATATGGTGATCTGACGGTGCGGCTTGGTCCGCGCCGTAACTGGAATTGGAAGGAAGCGGATCATGGCTGGCGAAGACTTTTCCGCGATGATGGCCGACATCGGCAGCAAGGCGCGGGCGGCGGCGGCGAAACTGGCCTTTGCGGGCAGTGAGCGCAAGTCGGCGGCGCTGATCTCTGCCGCGCATGCGATGTGGGATCGGCGGCAGGAAATCCTCGACGGAAATTACATTGATCTGGATTACGGGCGGCAAAAGGGCTTGTCGCCTGCGATGATGGACCGCTTGACGCTGGACGAAGGCCGTATCCGCGGCATGGTGGATGCACTGCGGTCGGTTGCGGAACAGCGCGATCCGGTGGGGCGGGTGCTGGCGGAATGGGACCGGCCCAGTGGGCTGCATATCCAGCGCGTGGCCACACCTTTGGGCGTGGTGGGGGTGATCTACGAAAGCCGCCCCAATGTGACGGCAGACGCCGGGGCGCTGTGTTTGAAGGCGGGGAATGCCGTCATTTTGCGCGGGGGGAGCGAAAGCTTTTATTCCTCCGAAGCGATCCATAATTGCATGGTGCAGGGCCTGCGTGCCGCCAACCTGCCCGAAGCCGCGATCCAACTGGTGCCGACGCGGGACCGGGCCATGGTGTCGGAGATGCTGAAAGCGGTGCAGTATATCGACGTCATCGTGCCGCGCGGGGGCAAGGGGCTGGTCGGTCTGGTTCAGGCTGAGGCGCGGGTGCCGGTCTTTGCCCATCTGGAGGGTATTTGCCACGTTTACGCTGACCGCGACGCCGATCTGGAAAAAGCCCGCCGTGTGGTGCTGAACGCCAAGACCCGGCGCACGGGTGTGTGCGGTTCGGCGGAATGTCTGCTGATTGACTGGCAGTTCTACACCAAGCATGGCGCGGTGCTGATCGAGGATCTGCTGAAAGCGGGT
>CALRPK020000452.1:0-3052 GCA_943370015.1 Paracoccus haematequi | reverse complement strand
TGGGCCGCCTCATTCGGCAGGTCCAGCACCAAGGACAGGAACGATCCGTCAAAGCGGAACACATCCATGCGCAGCCCAAAGGGGGCCACGTCCGATTCGCGCGTGTTGCGAATCTGGCGCACGGTCAGTTCCGACCGGCGGCAGTCGTGGAACAGGGTCGCGCCGTCGCAGATGGTGGATTTGCTCACGACCGAGGCCATGCCGGGCACCGCGATCGGACCGCGCCACAGGTCTGGACGCCACGCCCAGTCGCTGCCCATCGGTTTGCGGATCGGGTTGGGGCCGATGATCGGCAGGGCAAGTCGATGTTCGGCCTGATGGATCACCCGGTCCAATTGCCGCCGCATCGCGCGCGCCTGTGTGCGCCAGTTGCGCAGCGTTCCAAGGTCAGCCGTGGCCGAGGCTTCGGCCAAGCCTTGCCAGCGCCGCACCATACGCTGCTGCAAAAACCTTTGTACCATGCCGTCTTTCCAGCCGGGCATGCCTGCTCCCATTCACTGTTTACGCGGCAGAAACAGTACCACGCCACCCCGACGGATTATGGCGCGTTTCGCACGGCAACTCAAAGCCGAAAAAAGAAGAATTGTTTGATCTGCCCAAGATATGGGCAATCATCCCTTTGGCGTGGGATTTGCCTTGACCAGTTCGGCCATCGCGCGGGCCAAGAGTTGGCGCCCCGCAGTGTTGTCCAAGGGCGCGCCTTCGGTGCCAGTGACGGACAGCGTGACCAGACGCCCCCGGATCGCCGCCACGGCACGCCAGTAATCGCCCACGGCACGGTCGCGGACCAGCATGGTAAAAATTCCGGCCTCGTCAAAGGCTTGGACCACATTGACATCCCCGGCGCGCCCGTCGCGCGACAGCATCGCCCGCCCGGCGTCTGAGGTGAAGAACGCTGCCAGCGCCGCATTGTCCTGTCCGATCCCCGCGCCAGAGCCGACCGGACCCACCGACAGGGTCAACACGGCAGGGCTTTCGGTGACGCCCGTGTTGCAGCGTCCCATCAGCAGCACCAGACTGTCATTGCCTTCACGGCTTGAGGTGTTGTCGATGCAATAGCCTGCCGCCAGACCCACTTGCATTGAACCGCCCAAGACCTGCGCCTTGCGACCTGCACCATAGCCCGCAACACAGGCCGACACCAAAAGCAGGCCAAACACGGCCGGGATAGAACGGAAAAGACGACCGGGGCGGATCACGCATACCTCCAACGTCGGCCGGATCAGGGGCCGTCTTGCAGGCATAGCGCGAGTGCGGGGCATGCGTCCATCGTTCTGGCGGGCCGTCATGGCACGCTGTGTGGGATGGCGGGGTTTGCATTTCCCGTGCCTGCGGCTTATCTGTCTGTCCCTGACGTTTGCCGTCTGACCTTTGCCACCGAAGGGCCGTGCCTGAGATGAACTGGATTTCCAACTACGTCCGCCCGAAGATCAACTCGCTCTTCTCTCGGCGCGAGGTGCCAGAAAACCTTTGGACCAAATGCCCGGAATGCGGGACGATGCTGTTCCACCGCGAATTGGCGCAGAACCAGAACGTCTGCACGTCCTGCGATCATCACATGGCGATCAGCCCGCGTGATCGGTTCAATGCCCTGTTTGATGGCGGCATTTTCACCGAGGTGAAGGTGCCCGAACCGCTGACCGATCCGCTGCATTTCCGTGATCAGAAGAAATACCCTGACCGGCTGAAAACCGCGCAGAAGACCACGGGCGAAAAAGAGGCGATGCTGGTGGTGGAGGGTGAGGTGGCCCGCACGCCGATCGTCGCCGTGGCGCAGGATTTTTCCTTCATGGCCGGGTCGATGGGCATGTATGTCGGCAATGCGATCATCGCCGCCGCCCAGCGCGCGGTTGAGATGAAGCGCCCGATGGTGCTGTTTTCCGCCGCAGGTGGCGCGCGCATGCAAGAGGGCATCCTGTCCCTGATGCAGATGCCGCGCACCACGGTGGCCGTGCAGATGCTGCGCGAGGCGAACCTGCCCTATATCGTCGTGCTGACCCATCCCACGACCGGGGGCGTCACCGCGTCTTACGCCATGCTGGGCGATGTGCAGATTGCCGAACCCAATGCGCTGATCTGCTTTGCCGGGCCGCGCGTGATCGAACAGACCATCCGCGAAAAGCTGCCCGAAGGGTTCCAGCGGGCGGAATATCTGCTGGATCATGGGATGCTGGACCGCGTCACCCATCGCAAGAACCTGCGCGAAGAGCTGGTGACGATCATCCGCATGCTGACCGGCCAACCGCCTGCCATCAAAGGCGAATTGACCGCGCTACCTGTGCCAGAAGCCCCCATCGCGCTTGAGGCAAAGGCGTGAGCGGATACGGTTCGGACGCCGTTCTTGAACGGATGATGACCCTGCACCCCAAGGTCATCGACCTGACCTTGGACCGCGTGCATCGCCTGCTGGCCGCGCTTGGCAACCCCGAACGCGCCATCCCGCCTGTCATCCATATCGCCGGGACCAATGGCAAAGGCTCCACCCAAGCCATGATCCGCGCGGGGCTTGAGGCGGGGGGGGGGCGCGTCCACGCCTATACCTCGCCGCATCTGGCGCGGTTTCATGAGCGTATCCGGCTGGCCGGGACGTTGATTTCTGAACCTGCTTTGACCGCGCTATTGGATGAATGCGTGGAAAAGAACGGCCCGGATGAGATCACGTTTTTTGAGATCACCACCTGCGCGGCTTTCTTGGCCTTTGCTCGGACCCCTGCGGATTGGACATTGCTGGAGGTTGGGCTTGGCGGGCGGCTGGACGCGACCAATGTGGTGACCCCGCGCCTGTCGATCATCACGCCCGTATCGATGGACCATGAGGCGTTTCTGGGCGACACCATCGCCAAGATCACCAGCGAAAAGGCCGGGATCATCAAGCGTGGCGTGCCCGTCATCGTCGGCCCCCAGCATCCCGATGGGCTGGACGTGATCGAAGCCACCGCCGCGCGTCTGGGTGCGCCTGTGCTGGCCTTCGGTCAGCATTGGAACGCCTGGGAAGAGCGCGGGCGGATGATCTATCAGGATGAAAACGGCCTGTTGGACCTGCCCTTGCCGA
>CALRPK020000451.1:0-3054 GCA_943370015.1 Paracoccus haematequi | reverse complement strand
CGATCACACGCCGCTTGGGCGACCGCGTCGCCGCCATCGCCACGATCAATGAGCCGTGGTGCGTGTCGTGGCTGTCGCATTTCTGGGGCGTGCATGCCCCCGGCCAGCGCGACATCCGCGCGACGGCACGGTCGATGCACCACATCTTGCTCGCCCATGGCGCGGCCGTGGAACGCCTGCGCGGCATGGGCCAGCCGAACCTTGGGATCGTGCTGAACTTCGACTACGCCCAACCCGCGACCAACAGCGCCGAGGATCAAAAGGCCGCCGCCCTGTGGGATGGCATCTTTAACCGCTGGTTTATCGAAGGCATCACCAAGGGCACCTACCCCGCCAATGTTCTGGAAGGTCTCGGCCCGCATATGCCCGACGCGTGGCAAGACGATATGCCCCTAATCGGGCAGAAACTGGATTGGCTGGGGGTCAATTACTACACCCGCCACATCAACGCCCATGACGCCAATGCCCCTTGGCCGCATCTGAAGGACGGGCAAGGCGATCTGCCGAAAACCCAGATGGGGTGGGAAATCTATCCCGACGGCCTGCACCATTTCCTGACCCGGATGGCGCGGGACTATGTGGGAGATCTGCCGCTTTATGTCACCGAAAACGGCATGGCCAATGCGGATTTGGTCGAAGATGGCGCGGTAAGTGACGATGTGCGCACGGATTTCCTGTTTTCCCACCTTGCCGCCACCAAGCGCGCGATTGCGGATGGGGCCAATGTCAAAGGCTTCTTCTACTGGTCGCTTCTGGACAATTACGAATGGGCCGAGGGCTATGAAAAGCGCTTCGGGTTGGTGCATGTCGATTACCAGACCTTGGCAAGGGTGCCGAAATCCTCGTATCACGCCTTCGCGCGGGCTTTGGCCAAGAACGACTAAGCTGCGACGACTTACCGGAGACTGCCTGACATGAGCCTTGCCATCCTTGCCGATATCGGCGGCACCAACACCCGCGTCGCGCTGGCCCAAGGCACGGTGGTCGACGCCGGATCGATGCGGCGGTTTTCCAATGCCGACTATCGCGCGGCGGGCAAGGACATCGCCCATATCCTGCGCGATTATCTGGACCAGACCGGGGCATCGGTGGATGGCGTCTGTGTCGCGGCGGCGGGTCCGGTGCAGGACGGCGTGGCGACCATGACCAATCTGGATTGGACGATGGACGCAGCCAAGCTGTCGGGGGCCACCGGCGCGCGGCGGGTGGCGATCCTGAACGATCTGCAAGCGCAGGGTCACGCCTTGGGCCATATCGCGCCGGACCATCTGCGCCGCGTGGTCGATGGGCCGCTGACGGCGGGCTCAATGCTGGTCGTGGGGCTTGGCACCGGTGTCAATGCCGCGCCCGTGCATGGCAGCGGCGCGGCGCGTGTGGTGCCGCCGTCGGAATGCGGGCATGTGAACATGCCGGTGCGGTCCGAGGAAGACCTGCGCCTGATGCGCTTTGTTGAGCAGCTCTTGGCCTCGCGCGGCGAGGTTCCGCATTGCGGCGTGGAAGAGGTTCTCGCCGGGCGCGGTCTGGCCAATCTTTATGCCTTTGCCGCGTCTGAGGCAGGCGTTGCGGGGGGCCTGAGATCAGCTGAGGTTTTGGCCGCCTTGGACAAGGGCGATGCCACTGCCACCCATGCGGCGCGGCTTTATGTGCGCATCCTTGGGCAGGCGCTGGCGGATCTGGCGCTGATCCACCTGCCCTATGGCGGGATCTATCTGATCGGCGGCATGTCCCGCGCGCTGACCCCGCATTTCGATGCCTTCGGCCTGACCCCCACCTTCCGCGATGCGCGGCGGGTGGACCTGTTGCAAAAGGATTTCTCGATCACCGTGGTCGAGGATGACTTCGCCGCGCTGACGGGCTGCGCCGCCTATCTGGCCGCCACCGCCTGAGTTACTTCGGCAGACGCTCCGACAGGAATTGCAGGGCGACCGACAGGCCGTCCTGCGAAATGCCATGCCCCATGCCGCGCATGACATGGCCATAGGTTTCAAACCCCGCATCGACCAAAGCATTGCCCGCCAAAGTCATATCCTCAAACGGGACCACCTGATCCTGATCGCCATGCATCAACAGCACCGGCGGCTTGACCTGCGCTTCCGCTTGCAGCGTTTCCGGCACCAGAAGGCGGCCTGATATCGATACCACCCCGGCCATCCTCTCGGCCCGGCGCGGCGCGATGTGCAGCGACATCATCGCGCCTTGGCTGAAGCCGATCAGCGCCAAGGCAGAGGGGGTCAGGCCATATTCTTCGAGTCGCTTGTCAAGAAAGGCGTTCAAGTCATTGACTGAAAGCGCCATTCCAGCGCGCGCCTCATCCTCGGACGATCCATCCAGCCACGGGATGGGAAACCACTGATAGCCAAAAGCATTGTTGATGCAGCGGTCCGGTGCGTCGGGGGCGACAAAGGCGGTTCCGGGCAGATGCGGGGCCAGAACATCACCGATGTCCAGCAAATCCGCCCCATCCGCGCCATAGCCATGCACGAAGACCACCAGCGATGTCGCCTTGCCCACAGCCGCGCCGTTCCGCCCAAAGCGCAGTTCCCGAATGCTCATCTGATCCCCTCGCGTTCCTTGGCCACCCGGTAGTAAGCCCAGAGCAGCCGCGCCGCAACCGACCGCCACGGCGACCACGCCGCCGCCATCGCCCGCAGCGCCTTTTCGCTTGGCCGCGCCTCTAGCCCGAACAACACCCGCGCCGATTCTTGCAAGGCGAGGTCGCCGGGCGCAAACACATCCGCCCGACCAAGGGCGAACATCGCATAAATCTCAGCCGTCCAGACGCCGATGCCGGGAACGGCGGTCAAGACAGCCACCACCTGCCCATCCGGCACACCGCGCAGGGCGGCAAAGTCGATCCCGGCGCGGGCCAGTTCCCGCCCATAGCGCGCTTTCTGGCGGGACAGGCCCACCGCGCGACAGTCCTCATCACTCGCCTGCGCAAGGCGTGCCGCATCGGTCAGACCCGCGCGTTCCATCCGCGCCCAAATCGCATTGGCGCTTGCCACGCTGACCTGTTGGCTGACAATGGCATCCAAAAGCGCCTCAAACCCATCC
>CALRPK020000450.1:0-3055 GCA_943370015.1 Paracoccus haematequi | reverse complement strand
CGGGGCATCGACCGGCAACATGGCCGAAAGCTACACGACCATGTCGCTCAGCTTCAAAACCGATCTGAACGACCGACTGTCGGTCGGCGTGTTCGTGAACCAGCCTTACGGCGCCGATGCCAAATACACCGCCGGTTTCTACAACGGGCTTGAGGCGCATTGGTCCAGCAACCAGATCGCCGCCTTGGTCAAATATGACGTGGCAGAGGGCTTTTCCGTCTATGGCGGTGCCAAGAACGTCACCTCCAAGGCCGAGATTGCGATCCCTGACCGCATGATCCGCGGCAGCATGGTGGCGGCAGGCGGCGCGGCGGCGGTATTGGCAGGCGCGGCCCCGGCAGGAACGCTGGCCTATAACGCCACCACCGAATCCGACAGCCAGACCGCGCTGATCGTCGGGGCGGCCTATGAACGCCCGGATATCGCGCTGCGCGTCGGCCTGACCTATGAACAGGGCTTCACCCACAGCTTCGCCTCGCGCGAGACGCTGCCCGCTTTTGCCGCAACGCCGCTTGGCGGGCTGCGCAATGGCACCACCAATATCGAAATGCCGCGCTCCATCGCGCTGGATTTCCAGTCGGGGGTCGCCAAGGACACGCTGGTCTTCGGGATGATCAAATACACCAACTGGTCGGTGTGGGAAGTGCGCCCGCCGCTGTATAACGCCGCCTTCAACGATGATGTCACCGGCATCGACAATGACGTGATGACCTACCAACTGGGCGTTGGGCGTCGTCTGAACGACAATCTGTCGGTCTTTGGCCGCGTCACCTACGAAGAGTCCAAGGGTGGCGTCGCCTCGCGCTTGTCGCCGACCGATGGCTCCACCTCCTTCGGGGTTGGCGCGACCTATCGCAAGGACAACCTCAAGATCACCGGCGGCATCGAATATGCCAACCTGGGCAGCGCGACCGATGCCTCGGGCACCAAATTCTCGGGCAACAGCGCCTTGGGGATTGGCGTGCAGGTCGGTTATTCCTTCTGACCCAATGTAACAGGTCTGGAACGGCCCTGCGCGATGCGCGGGGCCGTTTTCTTTTGATTTTCCACATGACCTTGGCCGCGCGGGGCGCTATCACCGCGCCAAGTGCAGGCTGGCGGGGGCGCGACCATGATCTACCGGAACGGGGCAGAGTATCAGGCGGCCAGCGCCAAGCGCGTGCTGCTGTTCGGCATGTCGGGCTTGGGGAAAACCTACCTCGCCAGCCTGCTGCGCGCCGGGGGGGACTGGTTCCACTATTCCGTCGATTACCGCATCGGCACGCGCTACATGGGCGAACATATCGCCGACAACTTCAAGCGTGAGGCGATGAAGGTCCCGCTCTTGCGCGAACTGTTGATGACGGATTCGGTCTATATCGCCTCCAACATCACCTTCGACAATCTGGCGCCGCTCTCGACCTATCTGGGCAAGCCGGGGGATCCCTCCCGTGGTGGCGTGGCCTTTGCCGAATATTGCAAACGCCAAGACCAGCACCGCGAGGCTGAGGTGCACGCCCTTCTGGACACGCCGCGCTTTATCGAACGGGCGCAGAGCATCTATCGCTATGATAACTTTGTCTGCGACTCCGGCGGGTCGATCTGCGAAGTGGTCGATCCGGCCAATCCCGCCGATCCCGTGTTGACCGCGCTGTCGCAGAACCTGCTGATGGTCTGGATCAAAGGGTCAGAGGCGCATCGCGACGAATTGAAACGCCGTTTCGACCGCGCGCCGAAGCCGATGTATTATCAGCCCGAATTTCTGGCGCAGGTCTGGACCGAATATCTGGCCGAGCAGGGCAAGCCCGAAACCGAAGTGGACCCCGATGCCTTCCTGCGCTTTGGTTACGCCCGCCTGCTGGAACACCGCCAACCGCGCTATGCCGCAATGGCCGACCATTGGGGCATCACCGTCACCGCCGAAGAGGTGGCACAGGTCCGCAGCGCCGAGGATTTCCACGCGCTGATTGCCGCGACGCTTGATCGGGACCACGCCGCAGCCTAAATCCTGTCCGCTAAACCAACGAGTTCAGAAATGCCCATCACCCTGCCAGAGACCCTGCCCGCATATGACGTTCTGCGGAACGAAGGCGTCATGGTCATGTCGCCCGAACGCGCGGCACGGCAGGACATCCGCCCCTTGCGGATCGCGCTTTTGAACCTGATGCCGAAGAAGATTCAGACCGAGAACCAGTTCGCGCGCTTGATCGGGGCCACGCCCTTGCAGATTGATCTGCACCTGATCCGCATGACGGAACATCAGACCAAGAACACTGCCGCCGAGCATATGGAAACCTTCTACCGCCCCTTCCAAGAGGTGCGGGACGAAAAGTTTGACGGTCTGATCATCACCGGCGCCCCGATCGAGCATCTGCCGTTTGAAGAGGTGACCTATTGGGACGAATTGCGCCAAGTCTTTGACTGGACGCAAACCCATGTGCAATCCACCTTTGGCGTGTGCTGGGGTGGGATGGCGATGATCCACCACTTCCACGGCGTGCAGAAACATCTTTTGCAAAACAAGGCCTTCGGCTGCTTTTATCATGCGAACCTTGCGCCCACCTCGCCCTATCTGCGCGGGTTTTCGGATGATTTCGTGATCCCCGTCAGCCGCTGGACCGAGATGCGGCAAGACGAGATCGCCAGCAAACCCGGTCTGCATACGCTGATCGGATCGGATGAGGTCGGCCCCTGTCTGGTCGAGGATGCGGGCCACCGCGCGCTCTATATTTTCAACCACTTCGAATATGACAGCGACACGCTGAAGCAGGAATATGACCGCGACGTCGCCTCTGGCACGCCGATCAATGTGCCCGCGAATTACTACCCCAAGGATGACCCGGCCCGCCCGCCGCTGAACCGCTGGCGCAGCCATGCCCATCTGCTCTACGGCAACTGGATCAACGAGATTTACCAATCCACCCCGTTCGACCCGCAAGATATCGGCACCTGACCGCCGCGCTTGTCCAATGCGCAGACTGGGCTTGCGCGGCGATCATTTCGGTCTAATTCCGGCATGTTATGGGGTGATGTTGCGATGAAACTGCTGGGCCTTGCCGTTCTGATCTTGCTGGTT
>CALRPK020000449.1:0-3058 GCA_943370015.1 Paracoccus haematequi | reverse complement strand
GCCCATTGTTCCTTGTTGTGTTTGCCGGTCAATCGAGGTGCGTCTGCCCCAAGGCCGGGGGCTTTCAGTTCAATGTAGCCGCAGATCAGACCGCCGACATAGATCGCAATGTCGGGTCGAACCTTGTGCTCGGAAAGATGCGTTTCTGTCCGGGACGCAAGTGTGTGTCCGTAAGACCCACCAGCGTCCCTAATCAGATCAGCCACCACAGGCTTCAGTTGGTCTTCAGGCGACGCAGCGCCGGGTTGAGGCTCCAGTTGTTTCGGTACCTTCGCGCTACCTCGCAAAGTAGATGCTTGGTCGATAGGTTGGTTTCAGCTGTTTGAAGTTCTGAAAAACTACTCGACCGCGTGACAAAACAGTCCAGTTCTTAGGCTATTCACACCGGTTGGGGGTAGTATTGGGGGTATCCTACTCTATCGGTTCATTTAAATGGAATAAAATCAGATACATAAAATGCAAGTGTGAGTTCCCCCCTCTCCAAATTCGCACAGACGCCGTGCCCGGCGCGCACTGGACTTCGCCTTGGGCGGGTCGCATCCTTTGGATGTTTTTCCGCATCATCCGTTTGCCGCCCGCTTGCCGGTTCGGCCCCAAGGAAGCGACGCCATGACCCAGACCGCGCTTGACGCTTTTGCCATCACCCGCCGTTGGCCAGCCACCCGGCCCGACGTGATCCAGCTTTACACCCTTGGCACGCCGAACGGGACCAAGGTTTCCATCGCGCTGGAAGAAATGGGCCTGCCCTATGAGGCGCATAAGGTCAATTTCGCCACCAATGACCAGATGTCGCCGGATTTCCTGTCCTTGAACCCCAACAACAAGATCCCCGCGATCATCGACCCGAATGGTCCGGACGGTGCGCCGCTGCCGTTGTTTGAATCCGGCGCGATCCTGATCTGGCTGGCGGATAAGACCGGGCAGTTGGTGCCAGCGGGCAAGCGCTATGAAACGCTGCAATGGCTGATGTGGCAGATGGGCGGGCTGGGGCCGATGTTCGGCCAGCTTGGCTTTTTCCACACCTTCGCCGGGAAAGAGATCGAAGACCCCCGCCCGAAAGAGCGTTACCGGGCTGAGGTGGAGCGTCTGCTGAAGGTTCTGGACGCCGCCTTGGACGGCAAGGACTGGATCGTGGGCGAATATTCCATCGCCGACATCGCCATCGGCCCTTGGCTGCGGACGCTGCGCGATTTCTACAAGGCGGGCGATCTGGTGGGCTTTGCCAGCCTGAAAAACGTGCCGGGCTATCTGGAGCGTTTCCTCGCCCGTCCCGCCGTGCAGCGCGGGTTGGCGGTTCCGGGCTAAGGGGTCACACCCGCCGCACCATCACATGCGCGGCGGCAAAGCCGAAGACATGGCGCAGCGCCCCGATGCGGGCGGTGCGGTCCAGCACAAAGCCTGCGCGTTCATATAGCGCGCGGGCGCGGTCATTGCCCTCGATCACGTCCAGACGCACGGCGGTGTAACCCCGGTCGCGCGCCTCAAGGCAGATGGCGTTGAGCAGCGCTGTCCCCACCCCCTGCCCCCGCGCACCATCGGCAACGCAAAGGCCGTCCAGCAGAAACATCTCTGCATCCGTCTCATCGCTCAACCCCCGCAGCAGCATGCCGCGCCACAGGCTGCCGGTCTGGCCATAGATGTCGGAAAGGTCGGTCATGGTGCCGCCCGCAAAGCTGCCCTGTTCGGTCTTGAACCCGGCCAGACCCAGCAACTGCCCCTGCCCATCCACCGCACCGATGCAGTTTTCAAGCCGCATCACGCGGGACAGATAGCGCAGGGCCTTGGCCTCTGGCCCCATGACGCGGCCAAGTTTCGGGCCGAAGGCCTGCCAATAGAGCGCCACCGCCTGATCGCGCAGGCTGGCGGGCAGGCCGTGGTGCAGGGTGAAGCTGTTCATCCCGCAGCCTTTTCCAACACGGTTTCAAAGCCAGCGCCCAGAACCCAGCCTTCCTCGGTCGTCACCGGGGCTTGGGGCGTGGTGAACAGGGGCGCGAGCTGCCCTGTCACCGACAGCTGCAGCAAGGCACGGGCCAGCAAACGCACCTGCGCCTGATCCTTGATCCCACCCTCGGTTGCAACACGCGGGGCGAGGAGGGACGGATAAACCTCGGCCAGCACCACAGGCGCGTCGGGGGCGTCAAAGGGCCAGACTGCCACGCCCGGCAGGTTGGACAGGCGGTGGATCATCGGCAAGCCCATCAAGGCCTGACCGCCGACCGAGCCTGTGGTGTAAAGCTTCCACACCGGCTGGGCCTTGGGGATGGCTTGGTCGATCAAGCGGCGCTCGTGCAGGCCAAGGCGCGCGTAATCGACTGATTTGGTTTCTTTCAGGTGCGGCAAGGGCAGCGTTGACGGGCGGCCCCAGAACGGCCCGCCGCCAAAACGCGCGTTGATCGCATCGGCCACGGCAAAGCGGTTGTTGGCATTGTCCGGCCCATCCGTGACCCGCCCCGCCAGCCAGTGCCAAACCGCCCGAGCATGGGGCGCGCCGGTCAGGCGGGCGGCAAACCCGGCGGGATAGCCCAAGGGGAAGTCAAACCCGATCAGCAACCGCCGCCCTGCCTGACGCTCCCTGTCAATCAACGCCCGCAAAGCGGATTCCGCATCAGCGCGGGTGCGGTGGTAGCTGGTGGTTTCGCCAGAGGTTGACGCCACCCCGATCCAGATCGCATCCGCCGAAGGCTTGGCGGGTGAGGGCGAGGCAGACGATGACCAATCCACCACCGCCACCGTATCAAAGCTGACCTCACCAACCGGCAAACCCACCTCTGCCAGAACAAAATCCGCAACCGCTGCGGTGTCGTTCAAATCCAACACCGGAACGGGCAAAGCCCCCACATCCGCATCCGTCGCCACGGCGCGCACCAAAGGATCGCCGGGTTGAATCATCTGATGCCCGGTTTCGCGCCGCCAAACCTCCAACTTAGGGTGACTGTCGCGCTTGTAGCCCTCAACCAGTACCAGATCGACGGGCGACAGGCGCGAGAGCACCGCTGTCAGGTCCGGTTCCAGCCCGCGATGTTCGTGCAGGATGGCGTAGCGATGCGCCCCTGCCAGA
>CALRPK020000448.1:0-3059 GCA_943370015.1 Paracoccus haematequi | reverse complement strand
CAGCGCCGAAACGCCGATGGCCCAGCCGCGATAGCCGTTCTTCATGGTGGCGTAAGAGCACTGGACGCCCTGTGCCTTGACGGCCATGACAGCCGGCTGCCATGCGTCGGCGAGGATCATTTCGCCCGAAGCCATCAGGTTGACGAGTTCGCCGAAGTCACCCCAGAGGGCGCGGAACGGGCCTTCTTTCTTCTTCGAGATCAGGAACTTCGCCGCTTCTTCGATCGCGGCTGCGTCGGGGTTGCCGGGGTTCTTCACCTCAAGCAGGCCCATTTCGTTCATGGCCATGACGGCCTGACCGAAGGCGATCAGCGGGTCAACGTTCAGACCGGTCTTGCCCTTGAACTTGGGGTCGAACAGCGACGACCACATCGACGCTTCTTCCGCCGACACGAGGTCGGGGCGGTAGCCGATGGAGTCGAAGTTGTAGACGGTCGGAACCATGTTCAGCGCGGTCATGGTTTCGTCGGTATAGATCTGGCCGACGATCTGCGCGCGCGGTTCCCACTTCGGGTCCGGCTTCAGGAAGGATTCGCCAATCCCGGTCCAGTTGGTCAGCGCCGAGGTCGCGATCGGCGATACGAGGTCGGTCTGCACGATGGACGGCAGACGCTCGCCGATGGTTTCCCAGCAGTCATAGGCGGTGGAGCCGGACAAGAGTTCGGTCTGGGTGTTCGGGAAGATGTCGGCTTTGCCCGACACTGCGCTGACGCCCGAGGCGGCTTTGAAGTCGTTCAGGATGCGTTCCTGCACCGTGACCGACAGACCGACCGTGCGCAGTTCCTGCGACGCGAGATCCGCGGCGAAGGCCTGTTGTGCGCCGAACAGCGGCAGCCCGCCAGCGGCAAGCGCAGCACCGCCCGCAGTCCCCTGCAGGAAACGACGCCGCGAAAGCGACATGGTGTTCATTCGTAGTACCTCCTGTTTTTTCGTCTTCTGATGTGACGTCTTTCGTCTTCTTGCACGCCGGGCCTAGTAGCGCCCGACGAGCAATCCTCCGTCCACGACCACGACCTGTCCGGTCATGTATCGGGCGCCGTTGGATGCCAGGAACAGGACAACATCGGCGATATCCTCCGGCTCGCCGATCCGTCCCATGGGTATGAATTCCCCCGCTTTTTCCGCACCTTCGGGGCCAAGCGAGTTCTCTTTGGACAAAAGCTGCGCGGTGCGGATGTAGCCCGGTGCCACACCGTTCACGCGGATGCCGTCGCGCGCCAGTTCCACGGCCAGACCGCGCACGAGACCGACGACGCCAGCCTTGGCGGCGGAATAATGCACATGCTCATCCCAGCCATAGGCCACGCCCATGATGGATGACATGGCGATCACCGCGCCCTTCTTGCGCGCCTTCATGCCCGCCAGTGCCGGACGGATGACGCGGAAGATGCCCTTGAGGTCGATGTCAAAGGTGTAGTCCCATTTTTCATCGGTCAGGACGGGCAGCGGCACCTTATGGGCGATGCCCGCATTGGCAACGATGACGTCGATGCCACCATGCGCGGCCTCAACCTTCGCCACCAGCGCATCGGCGGCTTCGGTCGACCGCACGTCCAGAAAGTGGAACTCGGCGCTGCCGCCTGCGGCCTTGATGTCGGCAACGCAGGAGGCGCCTTCAGCCTCAAGCACATCGGTGACGATGACATGGTAGCCAGCGGCGGCGAAAGCTTTCGCACTGGCGCGACCGATGCCGATCCCGGCCCCGGTGATCAGAACGGTTTGGGTCATAGCATCACATCCCCGGAATTAGGGCCAAGCGTCTGGCCGACGAACAGCGACGCGGCGGGTGAGCAGAGGAACGCCACCGTCGCCGCCACTTCCTCAGGCTCGCCAAAGCGACCCAAGGGCAGTTCGGCAGCCTTGGCGCGCTGCCAATCCTCGGACAGGCTGCGGACCAGCGGTGTGTTGATCGGCCCGGGTGCGACGGCATTGACGCGGACGCCTTGCGCCGACACTTCGCGTGCCAGCGCCTTTGTCAGGCCAATGATCCCGGCCTTGGCGGCGGAATAATGCACCAGCTCCACCCCGCCGATCTGGCCGAGTTGGCTGGCGATGTTAACGATAACACCGGATTTGCGCGCCAGCATCCCCGCCAGCACCGCATGGGTGCACAGAAAATTGCCGCGCAGATGCACCGCGATCATACGGTCAAAATCGGCAAGCGTCAGATCAAGAAAGCGGCCCTGATGTACATGGCCTGCATTGTTGACCAGATGGGTGACGGGGCCAAAGGCAGCCTCGGTTTCGACGACCATCGCGGCAACGTCGCCCTCATCCGACACATCCCCGCCACAAGACCGGGCTGTGCCGCCAATCTCTGCCGCCACCGCTGCTGCGGCTGCGGCGCGGAAGTCGTTGACCATGACCTTGTAGCCATCCGCCGCCAGCCGCAGCGCAATCGCGCGGCCAATGCCCGACCCTGCGCCGGTAACGAGAACGGTTCCCGCGCTCATGCAATGTCCTCCTGCATGGCCATCTTCTTGGCGCGGCGCACGGACATCGCCATCAGGATGCCGTAGACCGAGAGCAAGCAGAACGAGAACAGCGTGGTCAGCACCCCGAAGGCAAAGATATTGGGGTGAATTTCCACCGCAAAGGTGCCGTAGATCGCCAAGGGCAAGGTCTGGTCCCGGCCCGAGGCAAACAGCGTGCGCGGGAATTCGTCAAAGGACAGCGTGAAGGCAAACAGCATCGCCGACAGCACGCCCGGGAAGATCAGCGGGAAGGTCACTTTGCGGAAGGTGGTCCAAGGGTCCACACCCAGCGACCAAGCCGCCTCTTCCACTGACGAGTCGAACCGGTTCAGGATCGCCAGCATCACAAGGAAGGCGAAGGGGAAGGTGTAGGAGACATGGGTCGCAAAAGCGGTTGAGAACCAGTGACGCTCAATCCCGATGACGTTGTTCGACAGAAGCGAGACACCCAGACCCGTCAGCACGCCCGGCACCATCATGCCCAAGACGATCAGGTAAAAGACGATGCTTGATCCCTTGAACTTGCGCCGGAACGCCTGCGCCGACATCACGCCCAGCACGGTCGAGACAATCATCGTCATCCCG
>CALRPK020000447.1:0-3068 GCA_943370015.1 Paracoccus haematequi | reverse complement strand
ATTCCTCAACCGCGTAACCCCGGTTCAGATTGCGCTGCGTGTCGGCAATCAACCCCTCCACCACCCGCAGATCGCGCGTTTGCTGGTTGATGCACCGCTCTTGCGGTGTGCCGCAGGCGGTCAGGATCAGGGGCAAAAGCAACAAAGCGCGGCGCATTTTGGGGTTCCGTTACCGTGAGTCTGAACGATTTCCACATTCTATCCGCCCCATCCGGGAAAGACCATGTTTGCGGGGCGGCAACTCCAGTGCTAGGCAATGTGTAAACCAAAGAGGACAGTTTGCCATGACCGACCCGTTCGACGACAAGAAGGCGCAGGCCGCCGCATGGTTCCGCAGCCTGCGCGACAGCATCGTCGCGTCGTTCGAGGGGCTAGAGGATCAATACGGCACCGGCACCACCGGACGGTTCGAGGTGACGCCCACCACCCGCGCCGATGGCGGCGGCGGATTGATGAGCGTGATGCGCGGCGGGCGGGTGTTCGAAAAGATCGGCGTCAACGTGTCGCAAGTCCACGGCACCTTGGGCGAACGCGCGCAAAAGGCGATGGCGGCCCGCGGTGTGCCGGGGATGGACAAGGATCCGCGCTTCTGGGCCTCGGGCATTTCGTTGGTGGCGCATATGGTCAACCCGCATTGTCCGGCGGTGCATATGAACACCCGGATGTTCTGGACGCCGCACGCATGGTGGTTCGGCGGCGGGTCGGACCTGAACCCTTGCATCGAATACCCTGAGGATACCGCCCATTTCCACGGCCAGATGCAGGCCGCCTGCGATCCGCATGACGCCAGCTATTTCCCCAAGCTCAAGGCTTGGGCGGATGAATACTTCTTCGTCCCCCATCGCGGCCGTGCACGCGGCGTGGGCGGCATCTTCTACGATGATCTGAACACTGGCGATTGGGAGGCGGACTTCGCCTTTACCCGCGATGTGGGTTCGCATTTCCTGCCCGCTTTCGTACCTTTGACGGAACGTCGCGTGAACACTCCGTGGACAGATGCGGACCGTGAGACGCAGCTGATCCATCGCGGGCTTTATGCGGAATACAACCTCGTCTATGACCGGGGCACGAAGTTCGGGCTGGAAACCGGCCATGACGCCAATGCGGTGCTGATGAGCCTGCCGCCCGTGGCGAAGTGGACCTGACAGCCCCAAAGGAAAGCAAAACCATGGCCGATATCGAAATCCGCGCGCTGGCCTTCTGGACCCATTCCGAAGGGCGCGAGCGTGCCGCAGGCTTTGCCGCCAGCGAAGACCCCGAAGACGGCTATGTCCTGTTCGAAGGCGAAGTGGGCCACCCCCGCGACGCCATCTACGTCGAAGTGTCGGATGAGATTTTCGGGGCCGAAGGTGGCATTGAAACGGTCACCTTCGCGCCGGACGGCTTTACCTTGGCGTTGAAAGAATCCTTGGCCCACAAGTTCGGCATGGTGCGTGAGGTGAAGGTTCTGGTGGAACCCATGGACGACGACGGCCAACACGCGCTGAAAGTGCTGCGCGAGTTGCTGGGTTAAGGGCGTAGTTGCCCCCGGCTAAGGTGTGTTTCAGGGGGCAAAACCGATCAGATCAAGGTGATCCTTGCGCTGCCTTCGACCAGATGGCCGATGATTGCGGCGGTGTCCCCTTGGGCCCGCAGTGCCTGCAGCGCGCTTTCGGCTTGTTCAGCGGGAACGGTGGCCAGCAGGGGGCCGCCAGTCTGCGGATCGTTCAGCAACAGGCGGCGCGGGCTGTCAGGGCCGGTGTGGCGCAGGCCGGTGCCGCTGTGATCGGCCACCTTCCAATCCGTCGCCGCACGGTTCTGCGGCGCAAGGGATGAGGCGTAGCCCGCAGCGGCCAGCGCCTCTGCCCCCGGCAAAAGGGGGATGGCGTCCAGCACCACTTCCGCGCCACAGTCGGACGCGTCCAGCAGTTCCAGCAGATGCCCGGCCAGACCAAAGCCGGTGACATCGGTCATTGCATGGGCGACGGGGGACAGGATCGCGGCGGCTGGGCCAAGCGGGCGGCGCATCGCGGCATGGCAGGCGGCAATCGCCTCGCCCAAGATCAGGCCGGGCAGGCGGGCGCGGGCCATTTCGGCGGCAAGGATGGTGCCACTGCCCAGCGGTTTGGTCAGGATCAGCGCATCTCCGGGCCGCCCGCCGCCTTTGGTCAGCGGGGTTTGCACCAGACCGGTCACGGTAAAACCAAGCGTCAATTCTGACCCGATGGTGGTATGCCCGCCAACGATGGCCGCCCCCGCATCGGCAAAGACCTGTGCGGCGGTCTGCATGATCTCGGCCAGCATGTCCTGTTGCAGTTCGGGCGACAGCGGCGGCAGGATGATCTGCGCCAAGGCCGCCTGTGGCGCGGCCCCCATTGCCCAGACATCGCCAAGGGCATGGACCGCCGCCACCTCGGCCAGCAGGCGGGGGTCTTGGGTGAAGCTGCGCAGATGGTCGGTGGTCAGCACCTGCCGTTGCGTGCCGAAATCAAGGATCGCGGCATCATCGCCCGGACCGTTCAGCAGATCGGCGCGCGCCGTATGGGGCAAGTCGGTCAGCGCCTGACCCAGCGCCCAAGGCCCCACCTTCGCCCCGCATCCGGCGCAAGTCGGCTGTTCGGCCAGCATCTCTGCCAGACCTTTGACCGATTGCGCCGGGGCCTGCGCTCTGGGCATCGCGCGGTAATCGGCAAACTTCGCCATGAAGCGGCGGTCGATGTCATCCTTCAACCGCCACAGCCACGCACCCCCGGTCCGCAGGCCGAATTTATCGGCCACGGCGCGTTTGTCACCCAAGGACACCAGCTTCAGATAATCACGCTGCGGGCGGAAGCGGCGCATCCGTCCCCCGGCCAGCGCCACGCGCAGATTGTGCGACAGGATGGGGGCGGCGCGGACGGCATAGACCCCGGCCTTGGGGCGCGGGGCAAAGGGCATGTGGATGCAATCCCCGGCAGCAAAGATCGCCGGGTCTGAGGTTTGCAGCATGGGCGATACGGTCAGAAACCCATCCTCATGCGCCAGCCCGGTCTGGGTCAGCCAGTCCTGCGGGCGACTGCCTGCTGCCGACAGCGTGAAGTCAGACCCCA
>CALRPK020000446.1:0-3071 GCA_943370015.1 Paracoccus haematequi | reverse complement strand
GGCGGTCTTTGACAAGCTGCAAGCCGATGCGGCGGCGCAACTGGCCTCTGACGGGATTGCCCCGGCGGCGCAGAAGTTCGAACGCATCGCTGAATGCCGTTATGTCGGCCAAGGGTTTGAACTCCGCGTCGCGGTACCCGATGGGCCGTTCACGGCGGAAACGGCGGGCCAGGTGGCCCGCGCCTTCTTTGCCGTTCACCGCACGGACTATGGCCATGCGTTTGAAGACCAGGCCGTGCAGATGGTGACGCTCCGGGTGATCGGGTCGTCGGCCTCTGACACGCTGCGCCTGCCGCCGTTGGAAAAGGGCGGTCGCCGCAATCCGTCAGACGCCGCACTTTACGCGCGCCCCACCACCTTCGATGACGGCGAGACGATCCAGACCCCGCGCTTTGACCGCATGAAACTGCGCGCGAGTGATACCGTGGCGGGACCTGCGGTCATCGTGCAGCAGAATTCCACCACCATCGTGCCGCCGGGCTTTGTCGCCACGGTCATGAAACTGGGTGATCTGGTGATCGCCCGCGCCGGACAGGAGGGGTAAGCCATGGCAACCATCGACCCGATCACCCTGCAAGTCATCGGCGGTGCGCTGCATGCCATCGCTGAACAGATGGGCAATGTGCTCTATCGCATGTCCTATTCGTCGATCATCCGCGAAAGCCAGGACCTTGGCGCGGGGCTGTTTGATCTGGACTACAACACGCTGTGTGAAAGCGACTCCACGCCGATGCACATCGGCTCCATCCCCGGTTATCTGCGCGGGATTGAAAAAAGCATCCCCAAGACCAACTGGCATGTGGGCGATGTGGTGATCCACAACCACCCCTACTTTGGCGCAAGCCACTCGCCCGACATCGGGATCGTCATGCCGATCTTCTACCATGGTGAGTTGGTGGGCTTTTCGGCCAACACCGCGCACCATCTGGACATTGGCGCGGCCACGCCAGGGCTGATCATCGACGTGCCGGATGTCTTCGCCGAAGGGATGCTGCTGAACGGTTTGAAACTGGTTGAGGCTGGAAAGCGCAACGATACCCTCTGGCGTTACATCTCTGGCAACACCCGCGTGCCGGGTCTGGTGATGCGCGACCTTGAGGCGCAGATCGCCGCCGCCGAATTGGGCGTGAAGCGCTATTGCGAGTTGATGGACACCTATGGCCGCGACACGGTGGAACAGGCCGCCGCGCAGTTGATGGATTACTCCGAACGCATGTTGCGCCGCGAAATCGCCAAGATCCCGGATGGCGACTATACCGCCGAAGGCTTCATGGACGACGATGGCCGCACCCGCGATGTGCGCCTGCCGATCAAGGTCACCGTCCGCGTGCGCGGCGATGATGTTGAGGTGGACTTGACGGGTTCCTCGCCGCAGGTGCCGACGGCCTTCAACGTGCCGTTTGAGGGGTCAACCAAGGTGGCCTGCTACTTCGCCTTCCGCGCGCTGCTTCTGGATACCTACACCAACAGCGAATACATCCCGCAGAACGAAGGCTCCTTCCGTCCGGTCAAGGTCACAGCGCCTTTGGGGTCGATCTTTAACCCCATTGCACCCGCGGCTTGCGAGGCGCGGTTCAACCAGATTCAGCGTGTGGTGGACCTGATCATCAAGGCGCTGGCCCCGGTGCTGCCCGACAAATGCACCGCCGGGAATGCGGCCTGCTTGTCTTTCGCCAGCTATTCCGGCCTGCGCCCCAATGGCGATTACTGGGTGCTGATCGAGGTGAACGAGGCCGCGATGGGGGGACGCCCGCAGTCTGACGGACCTGACACCATCGAAGAGTTGATGCGCAACACCCGCAACAACCCGCTGGAAGACCTTGGCATGCACCTGCCGATGATCTGCGACCGCTATGAAATCCGCGACGATGTCTTCCCCGGTGCGGGGCAGTATCGCGGCGGCATGGGCGTGGTGAAATCGCAGCGCTTCCTGACGCCGGGCTTCATGACCCATGAAAGCGACCGCAATGAAGATGCGCCTTGGGGCATCTTTGGGGGCGGCGAAGGGGCCGCCGCCCGCGTTCGCATCCAGAACGTCGAAAAGGGCGAAGAGGCCCGTGACGTTTACGCAAAATTCTCTGGTATGCGGGCGGAACTCGGGGATGTGGTGACTTATCTTTCCCCCGGTGGCGGTGGCCTTGGCAATCCCTTGGACCGCGCGCCGGAAAAGGTGCTGGACGACCTTCTGGATGGGTTCATCACGCCTGATCATGCCCGCACCGTCTATGGCGTGGTGTTCCAGCCCGTCAGCAACGGCTATGGCTGGGGCTTGGATCACGCCGCAACCGACAGCCTGCGCGCCAGCATGCGCGCGGCCTGAGGGCGCGGGGGGGAACGGGGGCGCATCGGGTGGAATTCGTCGATCTTTTGCATTTCGTCAGCATCGCCGAAACCGGCAGCTTCACGAAATCGGCGATCCAGAACAACGTGGCGCAATCCGCGTTGTCCCGGCGTATCCGCGATCTGGAAACTGAACTCGGCACGGCGCTGTTTTACCGCAACGGGCGCGGCGTGGTGCTGACCGAGGCGGGCGAGTTATTCCTGATCCGCGCACGCGGGATTTTGGCCGAACGCGAGGCGCTGCGTCAGGATATGCGCCGCGTGGCGGGGGAGCTTGACGGGACGGTGAAACTGGCCGTGCCGCCCTCTGTCGGGTTGGTGCTGCTGGCCCCTTTGCTCCGCCGCATCCGCGCCGATCATCCGCGCATCCGTATGCGCGTGCTTGAGGGCTTCAGCGGCCATGTCGCCGATTGGCTGGCGGCGGGAAAGGTCGATCTGGCGGTGCTTTACAAGATGAAATCCAGTGCGCTGCTGGATGCGGAACACCTGCTGTTTGAGGATATGTTCCTGATCTCATCCCCCGACGCGCCGCGCTTGGGTGGCCCGGATGGCGTGGCCTTAGCGGAACTGGCAGGGCAGGAACTCGTGCTGCCCGGACTGCCGCACGGCTTGCGCGTGCTGACCGAAGAGGCGGCGGCGCGGGCGGAAGTGACGTTGAATGTCGCGATGGAGGTGGAGACGTTGCCAACCATCTATGACCTTGTCCAAACCGGCGAACTCAGGACCATCCT
>CALRPK020000445.1:0-3083 GCA_943370015.1 Paracoccus haematequi | reverse complement strand
CCCCGCACCCCCGTGGGATATTTGAGCAACGGGTAAAAGGGGGAGTTCAGTTTGCGAAGAACGGCGTGACCTTTGCGCGGACCCAGTCCCACAGGCGTGGCGCGCCTTTGCCAATCTTGGAACCGACACGCGCCTCAAGCTGGGGCAGGGTGACGTTGTAGGTGATCCAAGTGCCGCCGCCCGATTGCAGATTGGCCATGACGGGCTGCACGCGGTCCAGCGATTTGGCGAACAGGGCGTCGGGGGTCTCAGCCGCCTCAAACTCATCCCAAAGCGCACGGAAGGTGGCGGCTTGGTCGGGGGGCAGCAGGCCGAAGATGCGGTCGGCGGCGCGTTGTTCGGCGGCTTGGGTTTCGGCACTCGCATGGGCTTGGCCGTTGGCCGAATGGATCGGCACGTCGCCCACGTCGATCTCCACGAGGTCATGGATCAAGAGCATCCGGGTCACGCGGGTGATATCGACGCCCGGCGCGGCCTGATCGGCCAACACCATGGCATAAAGCGCCAGATGCCACGAATGTTCGCCCGAGTTTTCGCGCCGTGACCCGTCGCAGAGCGTGGTGGCCCGTAGGACGGATTTCAGGCGATCCGCCTCATTCAGAAAGGCGAATTGCGCGGCCAGCCGGTCGGCGTGCCGATCCGTCAATGCCCACCACCGCCGTAAGGCGCAGGCGGGGCCTCACCTTGGCCGCGCTTGGCGGCAAGGCTGCGGTTCAGGAACTCGCGCCCGCGCTTTTCGGCCAGACGCACGCGGATGGCGGTCATGAAGGCGTCTTGCGTGGTGGGGGACATATCCCCCAGCACACGGGCGACCTTTTCGAAAAAGCGGTCGTCGTCGAGTTCCACCTGCGCGTCCAGCACATCCTTCGCCAAGGCATCCGCCAGATCCTCGACCACGCCCATCTTAGCGCGATCCTTCGCCCAGACGGCGGCGGACATAGTCCGACACCGTGCCGATCATCGGCTTCATGTGGGCTTCTTCGTCCTTGAAGAAGTGATCGGCACCTTCAACCTCGGTATGGGTGATGGTGATGCCCTTTTGCTCATGCAGTTTGGAGACCAGAACCTTGGTGTCCTTGGGCGGAGCAACGCGGTCTGCCGTGCCGTTGATGATCAGGCCGGAGGAGGGGCAGGGGGCGAGGAAGGAGAAGTCGTAAAGGTTCGCCGGGGGGGCCACCGAGATGAAGCCGGTGATTTCCGGGCGACGCATCAGAAGCTGCATCCCGATCCAAGCGCCGAAGGAAAAGCCTGCCACCCAGCAATGCTTGGCGTTCTGGTTCATGGATTGCAAGTAATCGAGCGCCGAGGCGGCGTCGCTCAGTTCCCCGATGCCTTGGTCATATTCGCCTTGGCTTCGCCCCACGCCGCGGAAGTTGAACCGCAGCACGGTGAAGCCAAGATTGTAAAAGGCATAATGCAGGTTGTAGACGACCTTGTTGTTCATCGTCCCGCCATATTGCGGGTGCGGATGCAGCACGATGGCGATCGGGGCGTCACGGTCCTTTTGCGGGTGGTAGCGTCCTTCAAGACGGCCCTCGGGGCCAGCAAAGATCACTTCGGGCATGTGTACGGCGCCTGTCTTTCCCGGTTGGCGATTGTTGACGTTTTCGCTCAACCAATTTAGAACCATTCCAAGACGCGTGGCGGGGCCAGCGTCCGGGGTCGGTTTTCAGGTAATGGGCCGATACCCCCGCGTCAATGGATTTGGAGCCTGTCGCCCATGAAACTCTCGACCAAGGGACGCTATGCGATGGTGGCGCTGGCCGATCTGGCCTTGGCCGAGGCGGCGTCGGGCGGGGATGATCTGGTGTCATTGGCCGCTGTGGCCAAGCGGCAGGACATCAGCCTGCCCTATCTGGAGCAGTTGTTCGTCAAACTGCGCCGCGCGGGATTGGTTGAGGCGGTGCGGGGGCCGGGCGGTGGCTACAAGCTGGCGCGCAGCCCGGATTCGATCCGAATCTCGGACGTGATGGAGGCGGTGGAAGAAACCGTCGACGCGCTGCACACCGGGGCCGGGGTGTCGGGCGGGGTGTCTGGCACGCGGGCACAAAGCCTGACCAATCGGCTGTGGGAAGGGCTGTCGGCCAATGTCTATGTGTTCCTGCACCAGACCCGGCTGTCGGATGTGATTTCCAACAAGATGGCCCCCTGTCCGGCGGTTCCGGCGTTGTTCCGGGTGGTGGATGAAGATGCTTGAGCGCGGTTCGCGCGGCAGGCGTCGCAAGATGGGTATTTGGGCCAAGATGAAGCCGGGAAGGACAGAGTTTTGAGCCGGGAGCGGGTCTACCTCGACTGGAACGCCACCACGCCGCTGCGGCCTGAGGCGCGGGCGGCGATGGTGGCGGCGATGGATGTGGGGGGGAATGCGTCCTCCGTCCATGCCGAAGGGCGGGCGGCGCGGGCGCTGATCGAACGCGCACGGGCGCAGGTGGCGGCGGCGGTGGGGTGTAAGCCTGCGGAGGTGGTGTTTACCTCTGGCGCGACCGAGGCGGCGGCAGTCTTGGCGCGGCTGCCTGCAGGGACCGTTGAGGTGGACCCGACGGCGCATGATTGCCTGTGGTCGCAGCGGCGCGAGGGGCAGGGCGGACGGGCGCTGGCCTGGGGTTATGCGAACAATGAGACGGGGATTATTGCCGATGCCCCGGCGCGGGCCGAGGGCGTGCCGCTTCTGTTGGATATCGTGCAGGCGGTGGGCAAGGTGCCGTTTTCCTTTGCGTGGAGCGGGGCCGAGATGGCCATTATCTCAGCCCATAAATTCGGCGGCCCAAAAGGGGTCGGCGCGCTGATTGTACGGGACGGGGTAGAGATTGCGCCCGTGCTGACCGGCGGCGGGCAGGAAATGGGGCGGCGTGCGGGCACGGAAAACATCATCGGCATCGCCGGGATTGGGGCCGCAGCAGAGGCGGCGGCGCGGGATCTGGCCGATGGGGTTTGGGACCGTGTCGGCGAACTTAGAAATATTCTAGAAACAGCATTGTCGGCGGCGGATCATAAGACTATTTTTGTCGGAAATGACCCGTCTAGACGCGTCGGGGCCCGTCTGCCCAACACGCTGAACCTGATCGCGCCCGGCTGGAAGGGTG
>CALRPK020000444.1:0-3104 GCA_943370015.1 Paracoccus haematequi | reverse complement strand
ATCCCATCCGCCGCGTCAGACAGCATGTGCAGGACCAGCGCCTTGATCGTCTCGGCGGTGATCACGGTCAGATCGTCGCTGGACTTGGCATCGAACTTCTCGGCCAGCGTGGCGACGATGGCGCGGGTCTCGTCCAGCCGCCGCGACAGACGGGCGCGGCGCATGCTGAAGCGGTTGAAGCTGCTGAAGGCCGGGATGGCGAATTCCAATTCACCCCGGTGTTCCGCCATCAGCTTTTCGCAGCCCGACACGAACTCCGCGTAGATCTCCGTCTGGGTCTTGTCGCGGTCCGACAAATCCAGCGCGGCCTGCGCGATCAGGCCCTCGCACTCTGGCGGCAGCAGATCAAAACTGGAAAGACGCCCGCGACCGGTGGCCATGGTCAGCCCTCCCGACCGGGGCGCTTGATGCCCTCGATCGCGATGATGCGGTCCAGATGCTGCGCCCCGCGCTCGGTCAGCGCCGCGACAAGGATGCTGCCCGCGCGGGTCAGCTTGACCGCCCCGATATCGGCAAGCCATTCCAACTCGGCATGGACCCACTCGCGCGCCTTCAGAATGCCAAAGGTCGCCAGCAGCGGCAGCATCAGGTCAGAGTTCAGCCGTTCATCGACCTGTTCGCGCAGCCCTTTCAGGATGATCAACCGGGCCTGTTCCCGGATCAGCGTGTTCATGTCGGTCATTTCTTGCCCTGCTCGATCACCCACTCTTGCAGCCGGTCGGTCACCGCCTCGAGCGGCTTCAACCGCTCGGTCAGCACATTCAACGCCCCCGATAGCTGGACCATTTTGGTCTCCAACTCGTGGAAGTCGCGCTGCGAAGGGATGTCCGCGACAACATGCTCCACCCGGCCAAGGCGTTGATCATGGGAGGCCAGCGTTGCAGTGTGCTGCTCCAGCCGTTCGGCGTTGCGCTTCGATCCTGACGAGAAGAGGCTGTAGAGCGTCAGGCCAAAGCTCAGCAGCTGCGACAGGGCGATGACCCAGACGACGATCGGGCTGATGTTCAAAACCTGCCCATCCATCACTTTGCCCCCCCGCTGATCCAGCGCGCGGCGATGTCCTTGACGGTGTGCCCGCCCATGTAGAGGCCCATGTAGAGGCCGGACAGTTGCATCAGGCTGTCGAACGGCACCGGCGGCAGGGCGGTTTTCCAGATGGCGTTGCAGACATGCAGGATCACCACGTTCCAGACCCACAGGAACCCGATCATATACATGCCCGCCGGTCGCCACGCCCGCGCCCACAGCGGCTCGTCCGACTCGGACGCGGCCAGCGCCTGCGCGGCCTGCACCTCGGCCAGATAGACCTGCACCAGTTCGGGTGCGGCCTTCTCGACATCGCGAAGGGCGGTGATCAGCACGCCGGGGGTCGTTTCCGCCAAGGCATCGAGGCCTTCCGGCGGTACATTGGCGCGGAAGGCGACCCGATTGACGATCTCTTGCGCCAAACGCCCGCCATCGCCGAGTCGGTCTTGCAAGGCGGCGGTCACCATGGGCAGGCCAGCGTTCATTGCCAGTTTCAGCAGGCTTTCCATGTCAGCCCTCCTCGCCTTGCGCGGGGGCGGGGGGCATGTCCCAGCGGTTGCCACTGGACAGCACGCACCACGGCTCAGGGTCGACATGGCCGACGATGGTCCATGTGGTGCCGCCGGGATTAGCGAAGACGACGATCTCCATCGTCACGCCATCGCTCTGGGCGATGCCGCGCCACATCAGCGACTCGCCGTACTTGTCGGCCAAGGGTTCGATGATCTGTTCCAGCCGGTCGACGCATTCGGCAGCGCGGGCGGGGATAGGCGTCAGGACAATGGCCAGCAGGGCCGAAAACAGGAAGAGGAAGGCTTTCATCAGAAGCTCCGCAGCAGGCGCGCAAGGCGCGGGGTGACGTGCTGGACCTTGGCCGCGATCACGTCGCGGTAGCGCCAGACGAGGTAGAGGCCCCACAGCGCGGCCCCGGCGAGGATGATCGGGCCGACCTGCGGCGCGACAGAAAGGATGGGATCGAGGTCAGACGGCGCGGTGGCGGGTGCCGCCGTCACAGCCCCGCCGCCAGCAACACCCGCCACCGCGGGCTTCGCTTTCGCCGCGGCGTCGAGGCGGCGCTGAAGGGTGGACAGGGTGGAACGCCCGATGATGCCGTCGACGGTCAGATCATGGTCACGCTGGAAGGTGCGCACGGCGCTGGCATAGGCCCCGTCCAGCTTGTCGCCCACGCCGTAGCCCAGCTTGCGGAACCCGGCGACGGCAGCGGCCTTTTCGGCTGACGACAGGGGCAAGGCCCAGACGGCAATGGCGTTCATCGTCGGCTCGGGCCGCGCGGCAGGGGCAGCGGCGGCGGGCACCGGATAGACCCCGTCCATCAGCATGGCAAACTCGCGCTCGCGCCGTTTCACCAGACCGGGCAGCACCTTCCCGCCGCCCTTGTTCCACAGCTTGAACTTCGCCCAGATCGCAGCGCGCGATGCCCGCTTGCGCCACAGCTTCACCCATGTCGCGCGGTTTATCGCCCCCGTGTTCCAGTCAAACAGCACCCCAGCATCGAATTCGTTTTGCTTGGCCAGCCGAATTTCTTGGTATCCCGTCACCATGGCCAGTCCGACGCGCGGTTCAAAGTTCCGGCGCAGCGCCTCTTGCAGCATGTTGGTGGCCTGCGCGCGGGTGATGACCATGCCGGGGCCAACCCTGCCAACGCCCGCTGCGCTGGTGATGCCCGCGCCGATGGTCCACTTGCCCGCCGGGCAGAGATAGGCGCGCAAGACGACGCCCTCTTCGTGTTCCAAGGCCGCGATGGCACGCGCCGATGTCTGCATGGAAAAAGCCCCCGTGAAGGGGGCTTTAAACCCCCGGTATAGGGGCCAATGTGCGCTGCGATTTTCGGGAATTTCAGTCGCTGCGGTTTGCGACTGTCGGTCAGAAGAGACGCTGCTGACGCTCCTCGCGGGGACCGTTATCGGCTTTCTTCAGCCAGTTGCGGACCGACACGGTCGTCACATGCAGACTGCGCGCGATTTCGACAACTGGCAAGCCCCGGCTGCGCATCACCTCGGCCATCCACGGCTTGGGCTGCGGGACGCGGTAGGGCAGCATGGTTTCATCCGCCAGCG
>CALRPK020000443.1:0-3109 GCA_943370015.1 Paracoccus haematequi | reverse complement strand
GAAGGGCAGGGCGGATATCTTTTCGGCCATGATCGCCCGGAAGTGCCGCATGTCGCGAGAGCGGACCTTCAGCAGGTAATCAAAGCCGCCCGCGATCATGTAGCATTCCTCCACCTCAGGGATCAGTCTTACACCGGCGTTAAAGCGGTCCAGCGCGCTTTGGCGGGTGTCGTTCATCTTCACCTCGACATAGGTGACATGGGTCAGGCCCAGTTTCAGCGGCGACAGCATGGCGCGGTAGCCGGTGATCAGACCGGCCTCTTCCATCTGGCGGATACGGGCGGCGACGGGGGTTTTCGACAGGCCGACGCGGGCGGCGAGTTCGCTGATGGGCAGGCGCGCATTGGCCACCAGTTCGGCCAGAATGCGGCGATTGATCGGATCATTCGGGTCCATGGTCTGCGCGACGGTCCATCCTTGGGCAAATCACCTGTCAGGCTGCCCCGGATTGGCGCGATGGTCCAGAGCTGCGGCAGTCCTTAGGGCAATCACACCGCTGCGCAGGCCCCGAAAATGCAAAACGGCGGCAGGTTGCCCTGCCGTCGTTGCACAAAATGAAATCGGGGTCTCAGTTCGCCGCAGCGGGCGACAGCGAGACGATATAGGCCCAGACGTTCTTGGCATCTTCTTCCTTGCCAAGTTTGAAGCTCATCTTCGACTTGGCACCCTTGTCGTCCAGCTTGGTTTTCAGGAACTTGCCCGGATCAGCGACATAGGTGATGAAGTCCGCCTCATTCCAGACAAAGCCGGTGGCGCCGAGTACCACGATCGACTCGCCGTATTTGAAATCCGGATAGGTGCCGGCCACGCGGCCCGGCATGCCGTAGAGGTTCGGGCCGGTCTTGGCGTTCTTGCCAGCCAAAACTTCGCCCGCTTCATTGGCGACAACGTGGCAGGTCTGGCACTTTGCAAAGACCTTGGCCCCGGCTTCGAGGTCTTGTGCCATCGCGGGTGCGGCGGCCAAGGCGGGCAGCAAGGCAAGGGCCAGTTTCGACAGTTTCATAGTTTATCCTCCCGGTGGGGTATGCAGGTTTTGTGCTATACTGGTGCAGCTTAGCGCAAAGTCAAATGCCTGTCGTTACGCAACGGCGTGAGCAATGGCGCACCGCGACCAAAGTGCTGTAAGCGCGGTCACCAAACGGTCGATTTCGGCCTGTCCATGCAAGGGGCCGGGGGTAATGCGAAGCCGTTCGGTGCCCTTGGGCACGGTGGGATAGTTGATCGGTTGCAGGTAGATGCCCCAATCTTCCATCAAGATGTCGCAGATTTGGCGGCACTTCACCGGATCCCCGATGATGACCGGGATGATGTGGCTTTCGTTGGCGATATGGGGGATGCCCGCACGGTCAAGCGCGGCGCGCACCTGCGCCACAGCGGCGGCTTGTGAGTCGCGTTCGGCCTGCGATGCCTTCAGATGCCGGACCGAGGCCGTGGCCGCCGCAGCGACAGCGGGGGGCAGGGCGGTGGTGAAGATGAACCCGCTTGAGAAAGAGCGGATGAAATCCACCAGCGCCCGGCTGCCCGTCACATAGCCACCGACGACGCCAAAGGCCTTGCCCAGCGTGCCCTCGATCAGGTCGATGCGATGGGCCAGACCGCGGGCTTCTGACACGCCGCCGCCGTGCGGGCCATACATGCCCACGGCATGTACCTCGTCGATGTAGGACAGGGCACCATGCGCCTCGCAGACCTCGACGATCTCGCGGATGGGGGCGATGTCGCCGTCCATGGAATAGACCGACTCGAAGGCCACGATCTTGGGCCGGTCGCCCACGGCATGCAGCTTGCGGTCCAGATCGCGCCAGTCATTGTGTTTCCACAGCACCTTGTCGGCGCGGGAATGGCGGATGCCTTCGATCATGGAGGCATGGTTCTTTTCATCCGACAGGATCACCGCATTGGGGATTTGTGATCCCAGCGTGGACAGGGACGCCCAGTTGGACACATAGCCCGAGGTGAACAGAAGCGCCGCCTCTTTGCCATGCAGATCGGCGAGTTCCGCCTCAAGCATGCGGTGATGCACGGTGTTGCCGCCGATGTTGCGCGTGCCGCCTGCGCCTGTGCCGCAGGCCGTGACGGTATCGACCATGGCGCGGACCACATCGGGGTTCTGCCCCATGCCAAGGTAGTCGTTGCTGCACCAGACCGTCACATCCTGCACGGCCCCATCGCGGTGATGGGCGGCCTTGGCCTCGCCGGTGCAGCGCTTTTCGAGATCGGCAAAAACGCGGTAATTGCCATCGGCGCGCAGCCGGTCCAGACGGTCGTGAAAGAAGCTGTCAAAGTCCATGGCGTCACTTTCTAGTGGCAAGGCCGGTCTTGGGGCCCATGTCGGCTTGGAGATCGGGTCGGGTGGGATCAGCGTTCTTGCGGCCCGCAGGCAGCATCCAACGCCAGAGTTTTTGATCGGGAAGCGGCAGGACCATGAAACCATGTTCCAGCAAGGCAAGGATGGTCAGCGTGGTCATCAGCACATGGCCGACAAAAGCGCCGTCGGCATCGGTCAACATCGCCTGATTGAACCAGCACGCCGCCACCCCGGTCAGACCAAGGATGGAAACCGGGAACACCCAGTTCATCCGGGCATGACGGAAGTGGCTGGCCAGATGCGCCAAGGGGCGCGGCAGGAATTCGGTATGGATGCGCGGCACGCCGAAGAAGAGGTTCAGCTTGGCCGACACCCGCGCGCCCAGAAGCAGCGCAAAGGTCCAGAACCCGAATTGGTTCTGACCGCCCAAGGTGTATTGCATGATGGCCAAGAGCGCCCCAAGCAGGGCCATCTCATGCCAGAGGATGGTGCCAACCGCCCGCCACATGCGGCCCCCCATCGGGGTTACAGCGGGGCAGGGTTGGCGGTTCGGGCCGGTGATGATGCCCGACAGAAAGGCAAGCTCGATCCAGCCCCAGACCGCCACTGCCGACAGAAAGGCCACATAGACCGCCGACACCGTGGCATCGTCGCGCGTGGCATAAAGCCCGGCAAAACCGCCCAGCAGCAGCGGCAGGCCCAGCAGAACCGACCACCGATGCGCATCACGCCCCTGCAAATCGGCCCGCATCACCCGCCACAGGATCGCCCCGGTGGAGGCCCACCAGATGAACAGCGCCG
>CALRPK020000442.1:0-3115 GCA_943370015.1 Paracoccus haematequi | reverse complement strand
AAGCGGATCATCTCTGGCACGAAGGTGTAAACCGCCTTGTCATCGGCCACCCCTGCCCCCGGTGCCGAACAGATCGTCACCCCGCCAGAACGGTAAACATCCATCAACCCCGGCACGCCCAGCATGCTGTCGGGCCGGAAGCACAAGGGATCGATGAAGGCATCATCAATCCGCCGGTAAATCACATCCACCCGGCGCGGGCCTTCGGTGGTGCGCATCCAGACGAAACCACCCTCCACGAACAAATCCTGCCCCTCGACCAGCTCTACCCCCATCAGATCGGCAAGGAAGCTGTGCTCATAATAGGCAGAATTGAAATGCCCCGGCGTCAGGATCACCACCGTCGGCTCGCCCTCGCATTTGTCAGGCGCCACGCTGGCGAAAGTGCGGCGGAGGAGTTCGGGATATTGCTCCACCGGCTGAATGCGGTTTTCACGAAACAGGTCCGGGAACATCCGCATCATAATCTCACGGTTTTCCAGCATATAGGACACGCCAGACGGGGTGCGGCAATTGTCCTCGAGCACAAAGAAATCATCGGGGCCGGTGCGGACAAGGTCGATGCCGACGATGTGGGAATAGACCCCCTTCGGCGGGCGGAACCCCGCAACGGCCTTTTCATAAGCGGCGTTTTGATAGACCAGCTTTGACGGGATGCGCCCCGCACGGATGATCTCGCCGCGCCCATAGACATCCACCAAAAACGCATTCAGCGCCCGCGCGCGCTGCTTGATCCCCCGCTCCAGCCGCGACCATTCGGGGGCGGTAAAGACGCGCGGGAACATGTCAAAGGGGATCAGACGGTCCGGATCGCCACCCTCGCCATAGACGGCAAAGGTGATGCCGATCCGACGAAACAGCGCCTCCGCCTCGGCCTGTTTCATGTGGCGCAACTCGGCGGGCATGGACTTCATCCAGTCCTCAAGCCGTGCATAGGGGGGGCGGACGGACTTGCCCTGATACATCTCATTGAAATAGGTCGTCACGCCGTTCTCCCGTCGCGTCGTCTGACCTGATGTAAACAGCCCGCTTCGCCGGGGAAAAGGGTTCGCGTGGCACAAGATGGGTGCGACATGTGCATCTGCCCAAAATTCAGGCACAACTGAGGTTTGGCTTGGGCCTTGGATCGCCCTATCTTCGGCAAATGGCCCGCGCACCCGTCCTGACCTTCACCGATCGCGGCATTTACTGCCCGGATGGCGATTTCTACATTGACCCGTGGCGACCCGTGGGCCGCGCGCTGATCACGCACGGCCATTCGGATCATGCGCGCTGGGGGCACGGGGACTATCTCTGCACCCACCAAGCCCTACCCGTGATCCGCCACCGCCTTGGCGACATCACCGCCTCCGGCATCGCATACGGAGAAGAGCGGCGCATCGGCGGCGTCACGGTCAGCTTCCACCCCGCCGGCCACGTCCCCGGCTCCGCCCAAATACGCATCGAACGCGCGGGCGAGGTCTGGGTCGTCTCAGGCGATTACAAGGTGGAACCCGACGGGCTGGCCGAGGCGTTTGAACCCGTCCGCTGCCACACCTTCATCACCGAATGCACCTTCGGCCTGCCGGTCTTTCGCTGGCAGCCACAAGAACAGGTGATGACCGAGATCAGCGCATGGTGGGCGGCCAACGCCGCCGAAGGCCGCATCTCGGTGCTGGCGGGCTACAGCTTTGGCAAGGCGCAGCGCCTGATCGCGGGCGTCGCCCCGCAGGGCCCGATCCTGACCCATGGCGCGGTCGAAGAGATCAACCAAATCCTACGCGCCCAAGGCTATGCCCTGCCCGCCACCACCCGCGTCACCGCCGACATCACCGCAAAAACTCATCCCGGCGCTTTGGTGATCGCGCCCCCCTCGGCCCTCGGCACCCCTTGGCTGCGCCGCTTTGGCCAACCGGATGAGGCTTTCGCCTCCGGCTGGATGGCCCTGCGCGGCATCCGCCGCCGCCGGGGTCTGGGGAGTGGCTTTGTCGTCTCGGACCATGCCGATTGGCAGGGGTTGAACGATGCGATCCGCGCCACTGGCTGCGAAACCGTTTTTGCCACCCACGGCTACACCACCCCCTTCCGCCGCTGGCTGGAGGAACAGGGCTACAACGCGGGCATCGTCGCCACCGAATATGGCGAGGACACCGAAGAAACGCCTGAGGTCGCAGAGCCATGACCCCTGCCCCCCTCTCCTTTGAAAAAATATCCTCGGGGGGCGCCGCCGGAACGGCGGCGTGGGGGGCAGACAGCCCCCCGGCGCGGGTGGCCAAGGGGGCAGCGTGATGAAAGACTTCGCCATACTCTTCAACGCCTTGGATGCCACCACCAAGACCAGCGCGAAACTCGCAGCCCTCACCGATTATTTCCGCACCGCGCCCGAGCCTGACCGCGTCTGGGCAGCAGGTCTGCTCTCGGGCCGCCGCCCCAAACGCACGGTGAACGCGACCGAGTTGCGCGACTGGGCCGCGCAGGCGGCGGGGATTCCGCTGTGGCTGTTTGAAGAGTCCTATGCCGTGGCGGGCGATCTGGCCGAAACCATCGCCCTCGTCCTGCCCCCGGCGCGAAACCCGCAGCCAGCAGGGCTGTCCGACACTCTGCGCCTGCTCACCGCGCTTGCCGGTCGCCCGGCGGAGGATCTTCGCGCGGCAATCCTGATGCTTTGGGACCAACTCGACGGGGCGGAGCGATTTCTCTTCACCAAACTCATCACCGGCGGTTTCCGCATGGGGGTCAGCCAAGGCCTGATGACCCGCGCGCTGGCGCAGGCGACGGGGGTGGAGGAGGCGACGCTTGCCCACCGTCTGATGGGCGACTGGAACCCGGCCACCACCCGCTTTGCCGACCTGATCAGCGACGGCGATGGCTCCGGCGCGCGGCCATATCCCTTTGCCCTCGCCGCGCCCTTAGAGGATGGCCCCGAAACCCTCGGCCCTGCCAGCGAGTGGCGGGCAGAGTGGAAATGGGACGGCATCCGCGGCCAGCTGATCCACCGCCCCGGCGCCTTTGCACTCTGGAGCCGGGGGGAGGAGTTGATCACCGACCGCTTCCCCGAATTCGCAACGCTGGCCGATTTCCTGCCCCCCGGCACGGTGATCGACGGTGAGGTGGTGGCATGGGACACCACCGCCAA
>CALRPK020000441.1:0-3122 GCA_943370015.1 Paracoccus haematequi | reverse complement strand
CATGAAGAAAGAGCTGAAATGGGCCCCCATCCTTGGCTGGTTCGCGCTGCGCATCGGCTGCGTGCCGGTGGATCGCGGCAAGCGGGGCCGCGCGATTGCCGAAATGAAACAGGCTGTGGCCAACAACCCCGCCGGGCCGGGGCAGTTGATCATCTACCCCCAAGGCACCCGCGTCGCGCCTGAGGTGGTGATGCCCTACAAGGTCGGCGCGGGGCTGTTATATCAGCAGTTGGGTCAGCCCTGCGTTCCCGCCGCCACCAACGTGGGCATCTTCTGGCCGCGCCATGGCATCCTGCGCAAGCCGGGGCTGGCCGTGGTGGAATTCCTGCCGGTGATCGCCCCCGGTCTGGGCGTGGCCGAATTCACCGCGACATTGGAGCGGGTCGTGGAAAGCAACTCGGACCGGCTGATGGCCGAGGCGGGCTTTGTGCGGCAGGGGTAAGGGCGGGCCTACCCTTTGGCCCTTAACCCCTTGTTAAGTAAGTTGACAGCTGTCAACACCCCCCAGCCTAGCGCAGCGCCAGTTCCGCCGCTGCCCCGATCCGCAACAATTTCTCCTCACGCCCCGGCGGGCACATGAAACTGATCCCGCACGAGGGTTGAGAGGTCGGCAAAGTCAGCGCACAGCCCCCCATCAGGTTGCCAATCCGCGTGTTGCGCAGCGCCAGCAGGTTTTCGGTGACGTAATAACCATCATCCGTCATCAACCGCGCCGCATCCGGCGGCAGGATCGGCGCAGTGGGCACCAGCACCGCATCATACCCCGCCACCGCCGCCCCCCAAGCCGCCCGCAGATCGCGCAAGCGGCGCAGGGCTGATACGTAATCGGCGGCCCCGAAATTCCCCCCGGCGCGGAAACGCTCAAGGATACGCGGGAACATCTTACCGGGTGCCGCCTCAATCACCTCACGCCAGATGGCGTAAGCCTCAGAGGTGAATAGGATCGGCGCCAGACCCATCGCCTCGGCCACTGCCGGAACCTCGCCATGCTCCAACCGCGCCCCGGCTGCGGAAAGACGGGTGAGCGAGTCCTGAAAGCCCTTGCCCGGCGCATCCCGCAGATCATCCAGCGCGACAGTGTCCAGCACCAGAAACCGCATCCCCGACAGACTGCCACCCGACAAATCAATCGGGCGCACCCCTTCCAGTGCCGCGAAAAGATGGGCGCAATCTTCGACATTCCGCGCGATGGGACCAACGGTATCAAAGCTTTCGCACAGTGGCACAACCCCCGCGATGGACAGCCGCCCGGCGGTGGTCTTCAACCCCACCAGATCATTCCACGCCGCCGGTATCCGCACCGATCCACCCGTATCCGACCCAATCGCCGCCGGGGCGAGGCCAAAGGCGACCGAGGCCGCAGCCCCCGATGATGACCCCCCCGGAACCGCGCGATCATCGTTGATACAGGGCGGGGTGGCGGTGATCGGGTTCAGCCCAAGGCCGGAAAAGGCCAACTCGCTCATATGCGTTTTGCCCAGACAGACCAGACCCATCAGTGTGGCGGTCGTCAGCACCTCGGCATCCTTCAGGGGCACCCGGTTTTTCAGCAGGGCAGAGCCCGCCTCAGTTGCCACACCTGCCGTATCGAAATTGTCCTTCCAACTGATCGGCACGCCGTCAATCAGGCTGCGGCGCTGGCCGGTGCGGGCGCGACCATGGGCGGCCATCGCCTCGGCCCTTGCGCGCGCCGGGGTGGTGCGGGCAAAGATGCGGTCGGCCTGCGGATGGTGGCCGATGGCGTCCAAATGCGCCTCGGCCAGATCGACGGGGCTGATGCGGCCCGCGTTGATTTCTCGCCCCAGTTCCGCCGCCGATTTAAGCGCCCAATGGCCTGCCATTCTGCCGTGCCTCCGTCTGTTGCGGTGACGGTAGCGGCCAAGCGGCGCATGGACAATCCCGCGCGGTCATCCATATTCCTGCCCATGACATACGACAGCGACATTCTGATTGCAGGCGGCGGGTTGAATGGCCCCGCCTTGGCTTTGGCTTTGGCGCGGAACGGGTTGAGCGTGACCGTGGTTGACGCCCGCCCTGCCCCGGCACGCGGGGAAGTGGGCTTTGACGGTCGGGCCTATGCACTGGCCATCGCCTCTCGTCGGTTGCTGGAAGGCATCGGGGTTTGGCCATTGGTCGCCGACAAAGTGCAGCCGATGTTGCAGATCAAGACGACGGATGGGCGGGTGGGCCAAGGCCCGTCGCCGCTGTTCCTGACCTTCGATTCGGCTGAGATCGAAGAAGGCCCGATGGGCTTTATGCTTGAAGATCGGCACCTCTACGCGGCGTTTCAGCAGGCGATGACCACCACACCGGGAATCACGTTGCTGTCTGGCGAAACCGTTTTATACCAAGAGGTTACGTCAAAAGGGGTGTCGGTCACGCTGGCATCGGACCGCGTGCTGACGGGCAAGATGCTGGTGGGATGTGACGGTCGCGGATCGGGCACGGCCACGCGGGCGGGCATCCGGCGGCAGGGCTGGGGTTACGGCCAAACCGCACTAGTGACCGCGATCAAGCATGAGCGGGACCATCAGGGCATCGCGCATCAATTCTTCATGCCCGAAGGCCCCTTAGCGATCCTGCCACTGGCCGGGGGGCATCATTCGTCGATCGTCTGGTCGGAAACCGATGCCCATGCGGCGGCGATCCAAGGCTTGGACGATGCCGCCTATCTGGAGGCGCTGCGGCCAAGGTTCGGGGATTTCCTTGGTGAGATTGAATTGGCAGGGGCGCGGTTCACCTATCCCCTTTCGTTGTCCTTAGCAGAGCGTTTTGTCGCGCCGCGTCTGGCGCTGGTGGGCGATGCCGCGCATGGGGTGCATCCGATTGCCGGGCAGGGTCTGAACCTTGGTCTGCGCGATGTGGGGGCACTGGCGCAGGTGCTGGTTGAGGCGTCCCGGCGCGGCGAGGATATCGGCGCGATTGATGTGTTGGAGCGGTATCAGACGTGGCGACGGTTTGACTCCACCTTGCTGGCGCTGGGGATGGATGCGGTGAACCGGCTGTTCTCCAACGACAATCCCGTGTTGCGGCTGGGGCGCGATCTGGGGCTTGGGCTGGTCAACCGCCTGCCGGGCCTGCGGCGCGGGTTCATCCGGCAAGCGGCAGGGCTGACGGGCGAG
>CALRPK020000440.1:0-3123 GCA_943370015.1 Paracoccus haematequi | reverse complement strand
CCCTGATCATTTTCGACGATGCCAGCGTGGAAGATGCCGTCGGTGCGGCAATGCTGGGCAACTTCTATTCTGCGGGCCAAGTCTGTTCCAACGGCACGCGGGTGTTTGTGCAGCGCGGCATCAAGGACCTCTTCCTGTCACGTCTGGCAGAACGCAGTGCCGCCATCCTCTTGGGCGATCCGCTGGAGCCTGCCACCCAGATGGGGCCGCTGGTCAGTGCCGCGCAGCGCGATAAGGTTCTGGCCTATATCGCCACCGCAAAGGCCGAAGGCGCGCGTCTGGTCACCGGCGGCGGTCCGGCGACGCTGGATGGCTATTTCGTCCTGCCCACCGTCTTTGCCGATGTGACCGACCAGATGACCATCGCGCGGGAAGAGGTGTTCGGCCCGGTGATGGCCGTCCTCGATTTCGATACCGAGGATGAGGTGATCGCCCGTGCCAATGCCACCGAATTCGGCCTTGCCGCCGGGGTGTTCACCGCCGACCTGACCCGCGCGCATCGGGTGATCGGGCAGATGCAGGCGGGCACTTGCTGGATCAACGCCTATAACCTGACGCCGGTCGAGGCCCCTTTTGGCGGGTCCAAACTTTCTGGCGTCGGACGCGAAAACGGCCGCGCTGCGGTCGAGCACTACACGCAGGTCAAGTCGGTCTATGTGGGCATGGGCCCCGTCGACGCGCCTTACTGAACCTTGGGAAATAAAGACATGTCGGCGGATTACATCATCATCGGCGCAGGCTCTGCCGGATCGGCCATGGCGTGGCGCTTGGGCGAGGCGGGGGCATCAGTCATCGTCATCGAACATGGTGGCACGGACGCAGGGCCGTTCATCCAGATGCCTGCCGCGCTGTCCTATCCCATGAACATGCGCCGCTATGACTGGGGCTTTCAGACGGAACCCGAACCGCATTTGGGCGGTCGTGTCCTTGCCACTCCGCGCGGCAAGGTGATCGGCGGGTCGTCGTCGATCAACGGGATGGTCTATGTGCGCGGCCATGCCCGTGATTTCGACACATGGGCCGCGATGGGCGCGCAGGGCTGGTCCTATGCCGACGTGCTGCCCTATTTCAAACGGATGGAGCAGTGGCACGGCCAAGCCGATGGCGGTGATCCGGGCTGGCGCGGGGCCAATGGCCCGCTGCACATCACCCGTGGGCCGCGCGAAAACCCGCTGTTTGACGCTTTCATCAAGGCGGGCGAACAGGCGGGCTATCCCGTGACCCGCGATTACAACGGCCAGCAGCAAGAAGGCTTCGGCCCGATGGAGGCGACGATCCACAAGGGTCAGCGCTGGTCCGCCGCCAATGCCTATCTGAAACCGGCGGTGCGGCGCGGCAATGTGCAGATCATCCGCGCCTTTGCCCGCCGCGTGGTCATCAAGGATGGCCGCGCCGTGGGGGTCGAGGTGGAGCGTGGCGGTGTTATCGATATCATCGCCGCGCATCGCGAGGTGATTGTCGCGGCCTCCAGCATCAACACGCCGAAAATCCTGATGCTGTCAGGCATAGGTCCGGGTCAGCACTTGCAGGACATGGGCGTGCCGGTGGTGGCGGATCGTCCGGGTGTGGGGGCGAACCTTCAGGACCATCTGGAAATCTACATGCAATTCGCCGCCAAGCTGCCGGTGACGCTGTACAAATACTGGAACCTCTGGGGCAAGGCCGCAATCGGGGCGCAGTGGCTGTTCACGGGCAAGGGTCTGGGGGCATCCAATCAGTTTGAGGCTTGCGCCTTCATCCGCTCCAAGGCCGGGGTGGAATATCCCGACATCCAGTATCACTTTCTGCCCATCGCGGTGCGCTATGACGGCAAGGCGGCGGCAGAGGGGCATGGCTTTCAGGCCCATGTCGGCCCGATGCGGTCCAAATCGCGCGGCGCGGTCACGCTGCGGTCAAACGACCCCGCCGCCTCGCCGCGCATCCAGTTCAACTACATGTCCCATCCCGAGGATTGGGAGGATTTCCGGCGCTGCATCCGCCTCACGCGTGAGATTTTCGGGCAAGAGGCCTTTTCCCCCTACATGAAGCACGAAATTCAGCCCGGTGGGATCGTGCAGACCGACGACCAGTTGGATGATTTCCTGCGCCAGCACGTCGAAAGCGCCTATCACCCCTGCGGCACCGCGCGGATGGGGCGGCGCGATGATCCGATGGCCGTGGTCGATCCCGAATGCCGGGTGATCGGGGTCGATGGCTTGCGCGTGGCCGATAGTTCGATCTTCCCGCAGGTGACGAATGGCAATTTGAACGGCCCGTCGATCATGGTGGGCGAAAAGGCGGCGGATCACATCCTTGGCCGCACCCCGCTGCCCGCGTCAAACCAAGAGCCGTGGATCAACCCGAACTGGCGGACGGCGCAGCGGTAACGGCATTCAGCCGCCGGGACAGCCCCTGATCTCGACCGCGCGGTCGGGGGCGATCACGGTCAGCACCACGCCGGAGCGGTCCAGCGCAAAGGGCTGACCATTCGGTGGCACCATGTCGGCCACTGCTGTCAGACGGCCCCCGTCACGGGTGGTCGTTGCTTCGGACACCCAGACGTCACCCAAGCCGGATTCCAGAACCACAGTCTCTTCCGCCCCTTGCGAGGGCAGGTCCAGATGCGCGGTCACACGCAGCCCGTCGCGGATCGGTTCCACCGTGCAATGCACCGCGACCACCCCGGCTTGGCCCGCGTTGATCGGCTGATCGGCCAGCGCCGCCCGGATGGCAGAATCGCCGCCGCCCGGTGTCAGATCGGCCGACAGGTCCAACGTTGCGGGCATACAGATATCCTTGCAGATCCCAAGATCGACCCGCATCCGCAGCGCGACGGGCTGGGCGGGGTCCAGTGGTTCCACCTCAAGCGGCAGGACCAGCGCATCGTGATAGCCCACGCTCTGCATCCCGTTCAGATGAAACACCGACGGGCGCGGCCAGTGCAGGCGCACCGCCTTGACGTTCTGCGATCCGGTCCAGTCGAATACCGGCGGAATGCCCGCATCCCCCGGCGCGCGCCAATAGGTTTTCCATCCCGGCGCCATGGCCATTTCCAGACCGGCCATGCGGGTGCCCTGATCGGTCACGAAGCCTGGCAACAGGCGCGCTGCCAGAATATCGGCCTGTGTTTGCGCAAAGACGGGC
>CALRPK020000439.1:0-3125 GCA_943370015.1 Paracoccus haematequi | reverse complement strand
TACCCTTAGGCCAGCCACGGCACGATCAACGGTTCGGCGGTGCCGTACCATTCGTTCGTGGCCCCGGCGTCGTTCATCTGGTTGCCCACGATCTTGCGCGCAGCGCCTTCCAGCGACGGCGGCACGATCAGCAGGTCGGGGACCAGACCCAACGTCACCCCGCCGTCGCCTTTCATGTTCATGATCCCGGCGCGGGCGATGGCATAGTTGGCAGCATTCAGGGTCTGCTTGGACCCCCACGCCGTCTGCGGCAGGCCGTAGCCAACGTTGCAGCGCATGTCGGCCCCGTAGACGAACTGCCGGTTGTTGAAGACATTCTCGTCTTCGGGGCGGTCCTTGCTGACGAACTCGACCGGCTTGCGTTCCTGATAGATGATCGGCTTCAGCGGACGCTTCGAGCAGATCAGGAACCACGGCGTGCCCGACCCGCCATCGGTGTTGGCATAGGTCGTGTCGTTGCCGTCCTTGTCGGTGATCGGGTGATCGTTGTCGAAGAAGAACTGACCGTCCCAGCAGTTGGTGGTGAAGCCGTCCTTCAGCAGGCCCCAGACCAGTTCTTCGGGCAGGCGGGCCGCGCCTTCGCCCATGATGGCGAATGCATCCTTGTAGATGCCAAGCTGGTCATCTTCGATGTGGTTGCGGTCAACGCCCACGGTCTTTTCGAAGTGACGGTTGGCGATGGTGTAGGACGCCTCGGACAGGTTGTCGACCAGACGCGGGCCGAGCCATTCGCGCATCCCGGTCAGGCCCTTGAGCCAGCCGTAGACGTTGGACGTGCCCGAGGATGGCACGGTCTTGGCGATGCGGTCCTTCATCTTCGGGACGGCATCGAACGCACCTTGGAAGTCGGCACGGAAGCCGACATTCATGGCCTGCAAAGCGGCGGCAGTGATTTTCATGTCGGGGACTCCTTACGACAGGACGGCGCGGGTCAGGGCTTCGTCGAAGCGGACCCAGACGCCTTGCGCGTCCACGTCCTCGACAATGCCTGCGGGCGAACGGGTGTTGGTACCGCTCGTCTTGGCGACCGTCTGGTCGTCGACGATGTAGCAAACGGTACCGATGTCGGCGATGGTGATCAGGTCACCCGACGCCGAGTTCACATAGCGGAACACACCGGCGCGGTAGGGCTGATCGGTCACGCCCGCCGTGGTCGAGCTGATCGCCCCCTCGGCGCGGCCCACACCGAACGACCCGGTGGCCGTGGCCCCCTCGATCAGGTGGCCCGACGCATTGCGCATCAGGATGGCCCCGGCGAAGATTTGCTGGTTCGCGCCCAGCTTGCCGACACGGTCAGCGCCGACACGTTCCAGCGTGTTGCGGCTCGCGGTAAGTTGCACCATCAGTTCTTCTCCTTCTTCAGCTCAGCGTTCAGCTGGGCGATGAAATCCTTGGGGGGGATGCCCAGCTGCTCGGCGACGGACGCCTGCTCGGCATTCAGTTCGGTGATCGTTTCGCCCTCGACCGGCGCGGTCGTGGTGATCACCGGCCCGCCGCCGATCTTGGGCATCGCGGCGATCTCCTTCTCGACCGAGGCGGCGTCCTGCATGTGGCGCTCGATGTAATGCGTGCGCAGCGGCTTCACCCCGACGCGGCCTTCGGCGATGGCGGTGTCGATGAAGGTGGTCGCGGCCTTCTTGGCACCTTCCTGCTGCAGCGTGGTCAGCTGCCCGGTGACGGTCGCCAGTTCGGACTGCAGGGCCACGAAGGCGTCCTTGCTGTAGCCCTTGGCGGCGGTGACGATCTCACCGGGGGCGGCAGTGCCTTCCAGACCGAAGGCGGTCCCGATCTCGGCCAGCGCCGAATTCATCGCCTCGACGGTCTGATAGTCTTTCATCGCCTTGATGGCGGACAGGACTTCGTCCTCGCTCGCCTCGGGCGGCAGACCGAGCATCTCGGCCAGCTTCTTCAACAGGTCCATGTTTGCCTCTTGCTGAAGCGCGGTCAGGCCGCGCAGGTTTGGCTTGTTGACGAGGCTGGCGCGAAGGACCGCGCCAACCGTTTTCTTGTCGGCCTTGCTGACAGCAAGGACCGGGGACAGGCCCCGATAGGCTTTGTCTGAGACCAGCTTCGCGCCATCTGCCGTCCATTCGACCCGGCCCCACAGCCCGTCTGCGCGGGCCTGAAGCTCGACGATCCAGCCGCGCGCAGGCGACGGCAGACCCACAGGGGCCGCGACATCCGTGGCGTGGTTTTCGTCGATGGGCATGCCGCGCGGGTTTGCCATCGACGCCTGAATGACGGCCTCGATGTCAGCCATCAGGTACGGCCCGCGACCGTCATAGGTCTGGACCTCGCCCTGCACGGTGGGGATCAGATGGACCCAATCCGGCGCGCCGTCAGACGTGGCGGGCAGGTCGGTCGCGGCGCAAAGCGCGATATGATCAGGGATGCGATGGGTCATGCCGCACAATCGCGCGGCGGCAGATGTCAAAACAGTCGCGCGGGTTTGCGACGGTTCGCGTCAGGGGCTACGGATCAAGCCTGCCCCGGCGCGGGCGCGGGCGTCAAGCCTGCCCCGCAAGGCCCGCGATGTAGGCTTCCAGAATGCCCAGCGCCTTCGGTTCATCCTCGGCTGACACGCCAAGGAACGGCCTCGCCGGGATGTTGCCCCAGAGGTGCGGCCACTGCGCGCGGGTGCCTCCGAACTGCATCATCGCGGCGTAGATCATGTTTGATCCCCACGCCACCTCGGTCTTTCCAGCCTCATAGGCGATGGTCGAGTTCAGCATGCCGGATGGCCCGAACAGCGGACGGGTGCCGCCGCCGGTCTTTTTGTAGCGTTCCAGCGTCACCGGGCTTTTCGCGGCCCATGCGGACCCGTCCGGGGCCTTGCCGGTGGGGAAGCGCGCCTTGGTCGACAGCACGAAGTATTCGCCCAAGTCCTGCATCACCGGCGTCATGTCTGCCAGCCCGCCAGTCAGCCGCGCCAGCGCCGGGGTCAAACTGTCGACGATCTGGACGTCGCGGATCACCGGTTCACCTCGATCTCGACAATCCGCAGTGCGCCCTCGACCTCACGCGCGGTGACGCGCCAGATGCCAAGCACACCACGGTCCAGTTCCCAGACCAAGGTTCGCTTGGCCTCACGGATCGGGTCTGTCTGGGCCATCAAGCGCGGCAGT
>CALRPK020000438.1:0-3132 GCA_943370015.1 Paracoccus haematequi | reverse complement strand
AGTCGTGATCACCGGGCGCAGTGCCACGCCATGGGCGGCCACCGCTTCGCGCAGAAGATCGGGCGTCACACGGCCCCATGGCACCAAAAGCACGGAGCCATCCGCGATGGAGGCCAGCGCCAGCGGAAAGCCCGGCGCGGTCAGCGCCGGCAGGCAGAGCAGGATGTGGCGATAGCTGGCACGCAGGTCGGCGGTCTGCGACAGGTCACGCCCGCTGCGGCTTTGCGGTAGGATGCGGTGCAGGTCGGCGGATTTCCACATCTCGACCTGCGGCAAGGTGCCCAAGCGTTGCGCAACGCCCTGACCCAAGCCGCCCGCATTGACGACCAGCACCCGATCCTCACCCATGGCCAAGGTTTCGACCAAGGCGGGCAGGGCCTCGGTCTCGCCGCCTTCAACCGGGACGACGGCGATGATGCGGCCTGATTGTCCGGCGGCAAAGCGGGTGATGTCCGCGCGCACCTGCGACAGCGTGCGTTGCAGCGCCAGCCCGTCTTGGGGCTTTCCGCCGCGCATGCGGGCCGGGATCAGCCCGGCGCAGGGCAGGCCCAGACGGTCGCGCAGGTCTTTTTGCGTGCGCAACAGCGGCGGTGCCAGTTCGCGGCGGGCGGCGATGACCAGACCAACCAGCCCGCCGAGCAAAATCCCCAAGGCCAGCATCACCTTGCGCTGCGGGCTTGACGGGTCCCTGGGCACCTCTGCCGGAGAGATGATGCTGACTGAGGCCATGGGGACATTCTGTTGCTGGGTCGCGATTTCGTAGCGTTCCAGATATTGGCGGTAGACCGTGGTATAGGTGTCGGCCATCGCCTCAAGCTGGGCGAGTTGTCCCATCACCCGCACATCGCCCGTGCTGCCCTTGGCAAAGGCGCGCAGATCGTCCTGCAATGAGGCGACGCGGCTGGTCGCGATGTTGAAATTCGCCTCGATGGCCCCGGCGGCGCGGTCCAGTTCTTCGGCGATGGCCCGTTCGGTCAGGTCCATTTCGGCCTTCAGCTTGGTCGCCTGCGGATGGTCCGGTCCTGCGCTTTCGGAAATCGCCAACCAGCGGCGGCGGTTGTCCAGATATTCGGTCCGCATGGTCAGCAGGGCCGCATCGGCAGGCGTCATGGTTTCCAAGGCCGAAACCGCGATCACATCGCCCGAGGCCAGCAGCGCGCGAAAATTCTCAAGCCGCGCTTTGACTTCGGCCAGTTCCGCCGATGCTGTGACCAAAGCGCTGGCCAGTTCGGATTGCTGTTGGTCTGACAAGAGCATGCCTTGGAAATGCACCAGATTGTGCCGCGCCCGGAAATCCTGCACGGCACTGGCGGCTTCCAGCGTCTGGCGGGCCAGTTGTGACAGCCGGTCGCTGATCCATTTGCCTGCATTGGCCGATACTTCTGATGTCGTGGACAGTTGGAAGGCCACATAGGCATCGCCGTAGGCGCGGGCGACAGTGGCCGCGCGCAGGGGGTCGGGGTCGGAAAACCCGACCTCCAGCACGAAGCTGCGCCCGATCCGGCTGACTGTGACCTCTTCGCGCAAAAGGGCGGCAGCCGCGTCACGCGCGGCGCGGTCCGGATCGGCGGGGGCGGTGCCGTCCGCTTTGCCAGAGACCAGACCGACCACCCCCCGCACGGCGGCCCCGACTTGACCGGTCAGACCCACGGGCGGGTCCATGAAGGCCGCATCCTTGTGCAGTTGCAGCCGGTCCACGACCGCCAAGGCCAAGAGTTGCGAGCCGAGGATTTCAATCTCGGACTGCACGGCGGCATCGGTGCGCTGGGCATTGGGCATGGCCGAGACCTGATTGAGCAGGTCAGACCGTTCCTCGTCCAAGAGGATGGTTTCTGACGCGCTGTAGCGTGGCACTGACCCAAGGATCAGCACCAACGCCGCCGCTGCCCCGATCCCGGCGGATTTGGCCACCAGCCCGGCCTGCCGCCGCACCGCCCGCGCCAGTTGGTCGGTGTCGATGACCTGTGCCCCGACTGGGGCAGGGCCCGTCGCTGTGGGGCCAACCTGTGCGCGAGAAAAGGGCGGCAGGCCGGGATCGTTCAGCGGGCTGTTCATTCTGCCGCCTTTTGTAGGGCAAGCACGCCCGACAGGAATTGGGCAAACTCATCCCGCAAGTCGGGATTGGCCAGCGCATAGGATACGGTTGCCTGCAAGAACCCCTGTTTCGATCCGCAGTCAAAACGCATCCCGCTGAAGCGGTGAGCAAAGATGTTGCCCCCTTCGGCGATTTCAGCCGCAATGGCATCGGTCAGCTGGATTTCCCCGCCCGCGCCCCGCGATTGGGCGGACAGATGGGCAAAGATCGACGGCTGCAGGATATAGCGCCCGATCACCGCTAGGTTTGACGGCGCGGTGCCCGGTTTGGGCTTTTCCACGATCCCCCGGACCGGCGCTGTGGCCCCAGTTCCCGCCATCACATCGAGAATGCCATAGGCCTGCGCCTGATCGGGCGATACCTCCATCGCGGCGATCACGCTGCCGCCGGTTTCGGCCTGAATGTCGACCATCTGGCGCAGGCAGGGCGTATCGGCGCTGACCACGTCATCGGGCAGGATCACGGCGAAAGGTTCGTCCCCGATCAGATGGCGCGCGCACCAGACGGCATGGCCCAGACCCAAGGGGCGATGCTGGCGCACGGTCAAGACCTGTCCGCTGTCCAGCGTCGCATCGCGCACCGCCTGCAACAGCGCTAGCTTTCCGGCGTGCTCAAGGCTGCGTTCCAACTCCGGGGCGGCGTCGAAATGGTCCTCGATATTGGTTTTGCCGCGCGCGGTCACGAAAATGAATTGTTCGATCCCGGCGGCACGCGCCTCGTCGACCGCGTATTGGATCAACGGGCGGTCCACCAGCGTCAGGGTCTCTTTCGGCATCGCCTTGGTGGCGGGCAAAAAGCGGGTGCCAAGCCCGGCAACCGGAAAGATCGCTTTCCTGACCCGAGAGGTGAATTTGGTCGCGGCACGGGATGTCGCGGTGCGCATCGAAGTCTCCTTTGGCAGAATGGATGTCATCAATCAGACGTCAGGCCGCAGGACAGGCGGCGGGCACCGGGAAAGGGTCAAACGGCGATCACGCCACGAGCGAACCGCACTGGCCCAAGCGCCCCCCTCACGGCGGCGCGCCAAGCCCGGCTCT
>CALRPK020000437.1:0-3134 GCA_943370015.1 Paracoccus haematequi | reverse complement strand
CAGACCTGCGCCCGCGCGATAGGCGGCGGCGACCACGCGGCGGACCAAGGGCAGGGCTTCGACTGCCGCCGTCAGGATCAGGTCTTGGCCGGGTTGCAGGTTCAGGCCCACACGCACGGCAACCTCGGCCATGCGGTCCAGTTCGGCATCGGTCAGCGGATAGTCGGTCATCGGATCACCCCTTGGCTTTGGCGCAAGGTTTCCCGCTCCAAAGCCGGGGTCAAGTCCTGACGCTTAGTCCAGCGCGATCTCTTGCCGCAGCGTTCCGTCCGGCGCAAAGACCAAGACGCGGCCTGCTTCGGTGACCACAATCACCATCCCCTTGGCGACAGTGACGGCATCGGCCACCTCTCCGGCGGGCAAGGAAATCGCGGCGGGCAGGGCAGGGGCGGATTGCAGCGCAGGCAGGCGCGTGACAAGCAGGGCAACGATGGCTATGACACCGCCAATCATCACCAGCATCAGCGTGATGACCAACCCTTTCAAGAAACGCAGACTGGGCGGAAGCTCCAGCCGATCAGAGGCATCGTCCATGGCAGACCCTTTCGACACGGACGAAGCCTTTCTCACCATCACCATCGGAGAGAACCCGCCCGACCGTCTGGATAAAGCCTTGACGCGCGAGGTGCCAGAGGAAGCGTCGCTGTCGCGCTCGCGTCTGATGAAGATGATTGCAGCGGGCGATGTATTGCGCGATGGCCAGCCCGTGACCGACCCCAAGACCAAGGTGGCGGAAGGCGAGGTGTTCACCCTGCTGCTGCCCCCGGCCGAGGAGTATGACGCCCAGCCTGAGGCGATCCCGCTGGAGGTGCTGTTTGAGGATGATGATCTGATCGTCATCAACAAACCCGCCGGCATGGTGGTGCATCCCGCCCCCGGCACGCCCTCGGGCACGCTGGTCAACGCGCTTTTGCACCATTGCGGTGATACGCTGTCGGGCATCGGCGGCGAAAAACGCCCCGGCATCGTGCATCGTATCGACAAGGATACGACGGGGCTGTTGGTCGTCGCCAAGACCGACCGCGCGCATCATGGGCTGGCCAAACAGTTTGAGGCGCATACCGTCAACCGCCATTACATCGCGCTGGTACATGGCACCCCCGACGCGGCAGACCCGCGCCTGCGCGGCACCAAGGGCGTCACGTTTGAGGCGGGCGGGATTTTGCGGATTGCCACGGGGTTAGCGCGGCACAAGACCGACCGCCAGCGGCAAGCGGTGGTCTGGGACGGGCAGGGGCGGCATGCCATCACCCGCGCCCATGTGCTGGAAAACTATGGGCAGGGGGCGGCCAGCCTGATCGAATGCTGGCTGGAAACCGGGCGCACCCATCAAATCCGGGTGCATATGTCCCATGCCGGGCATGGCCTTCTGGGCGACCAGACCTATGGTGGCAAGCGGCGCCTGTCGCCCAAACTGGTGGGGGGTATCGCGGCAGAGCTTGGGAACAGCTTCCCGCGACAAGCGCTACATGCAGCGACCCTTGGTTTTGTGCATCCCGGCACAGGCGAGACTTTGGAATTCGCGGCCCCCTTGCCCGAAGACATGGCGGCACTGGTGGCGGCCCTGCGTCCGGCAGGGTGATCCGCAAAAGGGCCCGCACCGCGCGGCTGTGTTGAAACAATGGCTGACATGTGCGTGAACGCACCGAAGCGTGCCTTGGGGCGCGACGGAAGCACGCCCATTTAACGTTTTGGTAAGGAGCGTGGCGTCGAACTTGCCATCGGCGACACGGATTCTTAAACTTCACCGCTTCCCGGGGCTTCAAAGAAGACCGGGCATGCAAACAGGGGGCACGACATGAGCACCTATCAAAACCTTCCCGCACCCAGCCCGGAACAGGGGCTGAACCGCTATCTTCAAGAAATCCGCAAATTCCCGCTGCTGGAACCCGAAGAAGAATACATGCTGGCCAAGCGTTGGGTCGATCATCAGGATGCGGCTTCGGCGCATCGGATGGTAACGTCGCACCTGCGTCTCGCGGCCAAGATTGCCATGGGCTATCGCGGCTACGGTCTGCCGCAGGCCGAAGTGATATCCGAGGCGAATGTTGGCCTGATGCAGGCGGTCAAGCGTTTTGACCCTGAGAAGGGCTTTCGTCTGGCGACCTATGCCATGTGGTGGATCAGGGCGAGCATTCAGGAATACATCCTGCGCTCGTGGTCGCTGGTGAAACTCGGCACGACCTCGGCCCAGAAAAAGCTGTTCTTCAACCTGCGCAAGGCCAAGGCCAAGCTTGGTGCGTTGGAAGAAGGCGACCTGCGCCCGGAAAACGTGGCCCAAATCGCCAAAGACCTGTCGGTGACCGAGGCAGAGGTGATCGACATGAACCGCCGTCTGGCGGGGTCGGATGCATCGCTGAACGCAACGGTCGGGTCGGATGGCGAAGGCACCACCCAATGGCAGGACTGGCTGGAGGATGAGGACAGCGATCAAGCCGACGCCTATGCCGAACGCGACGAATTGGACGCCCGCCGCGCCTTGCTGGCGCAGGCGCTGGTGGTGCTGAACGACCGCGAAAAGGACATCCTGATGCAGCGCCGTTTGGCCGACACGCCGGTGACGCTGGAGGAACTGTCGGAAAGCTATGGCGTCAGCCGCGAACGCATCCGCCAGATCGAGGTGCGGGCTTTCGAAAAGCTGCAAGAGCGGATGCGCGAATTGGCGCGCGGCAAAGGCATGGCGGTGCCCGCCTGACCTGTCCTGCTTTGTGCTGGTCTGAACACGATAAGGCGGTCATCCCGGCAGGGATGGCCGCTTTTGTCTGTTTGGGCTATCTACCCGACTGACCCTGACGGATGTGCCCAAAACGACGGCGCGTCTGACGTTTTATCGTGATGAAGCGTCGTTTTCGGTTGCCCTGTTCCGGGCCTGCCGCTACGACGCCCGAACCCGGAGTGTGCCTGAATGACGATGCTGGAAACCTTCATCAAGCCGATGCACCGCGAAGGCATCCCCTTTGTCGCGGCCTTTGCTGCGGCGACCTTGGTTCTGTTCTGGATCTGGGAACCCTTGGGGTGGATCGGTGTCGGTCTGACGGTCTGGTGCTATTACTTCTTCCGCGACCCCAAGCGCGCCGTGCCGCAGAACACCGGCCTGATGGTTAGCCCCGCCGATGGCGTGGTCTCCCTGATCG
>CALRPK020000436.1:0-3145 GCA_943370015.1 Paracoccus haematequi | reverse complement strand
GCGTCTTTCACCATTGCGGGCGTCACCAACATATCCGCCCCCATCCGCGATCTGACCGGGCGCGTGGTGGCGGCGGTGACGATCCCCTTTATCCGCCGCCTGTCTGGGACCAACGCCGTCTCCATCGACAAGGCGCGCGAGGAATTGTTGGCCATGGCCGCGACGGTTTCCACCCGTCTCGGGGCCGGGGCCACCAGCGCAGGCTGATGGACCCGGTACTTTTGGTCAGCCTGCGGCCAGTTCGGCGCGGATTTCCGGCCCGTGTTCGTCCAGCATTGGCGGGGGCCGCACATCCCCATCCGCCTTGCCGTCGAAATTGTAGGGCGCGCGGACGGTGGTAAAACTGCCCATCGTGGCATGGTCAGCGCTGACCTTGATGCCCAGATGCTGCGCCTGCGGATCGTCCAACGCCTCATCGCTGTCATAGGCGGGGGAATAGGGCACCTCTGCCGCCTCAAGTGCCGCGCACCACTCAGCCAAGGGACGGGTGCGGAAGATGGGCGTCATGATGTCGATCAGGTCGTCCTGATGCCTGATCCGCTCCAGCCTTTCGGCAAAGCGCGGGTCGCTGGCCAGATGATCCTGTCCTGTGGCGGACAGGAACCCCGTCCAGAACTTCGGCGGGCTGGACATGTGGATGGCGATCCATCGCCCATCCGCGCATTCAAAGGTGTAGGATTGGCTGACCACCGGGCGCGACAGGGGGCCCATCACCTCGCCCACGCTGTAGAAATGGGTAAAGCTGTCGAGGTTGAAGTGGCACATCGCCTCAAGCATGGAAATATCCAGCCGCCGCCCCTGACCCGTCACGCCACGCTCCACTAGCGCGGCAAGGATGCCCGTCGCGGCATAATGCCCGGTGACCGCATCGGCTATGGCCGGGCCAATGACGCGCGGATTGGTGGGCGGGGTCATCAGCCGCAGAAAGCCTGACGCCGCCTGTGCAACCGTGTCATAGGTCGGCCTGTCGCGCGCGGGGCCAGAGGTGCCAAAGCCCGAAATCGCGCAGTAGATGATCCTCGGATTGATCGCCCGCAGGTCATCTTCGCCCGCGCCCAGCTTTTCGGCCACACCGGGGCGGAAGTTCTGGATGAACACATCCGCCCGCGCGATCAAGGCGTTGAACACCGCCAGATCGTCGGCCTTCTTGGTGTCCAGCGCGATGGAGCGTTTGTTGCGGTTATAGGTCTGAAAATGCGGGGAATAGAGCCCGCCCTTGAAGGCGCGGAAGGGGTCGCCTTCGCCGGGGCGTTCCACCTTGACCACATCGGCCCCGAGGTCGGCCAATTGCATCGCGCAGGCGGGACCGGTGATATAGGTCCCCATTTCCACGACACGGATATTGCGCAGGGGTTTCATTCGGCCTGCCCTCCGCCAGCCTTGGCACCGTCATAGGTGATCGCCTGTTCCGCGTGGTTGGACAGGATGAACCCGATGGGCCGCTGCGATTCCTCGTAAAGATGCGCCGCCAATCCGCCTGCGCGCGCAAGGATCGGCACCGCTTTCAGCGCCGCCAGCGGCCAGCCCGCATCCAAGATCACCGCCGGGATCGCGCCAGAGACGTTGATCGGCAAGGGTCGGTTCATCAGGGCCGGGGCCTTGACCCCCAGATGCCGCAAGGCCGCGACATAGGCCCCCGACACACCCAAACCATCGGCAATTTCCAGCAATTTGTCCGCCCGTGGATCGCCCGCCGTGTGCTGCGGATGGCCAAGGCCCGGCACCTTTTGCTTGGCGGCCTTCAGACGCTCCAGCGCGGCAACAGCGGCGGCCTCATCCCCGCCTGCGGCCACCACCTCGGCCAAGAACCGCCCCGCCACCTCGGTCGATCCGGCCACCACGGTGCCCATGCCCAGCAGCCCAGCTGCCATCGCGCCCTGCCAAGCCTCGGGTGCCGCGGCCAAGGTCATCCGCGCGGCCTGAACCGATGGCACCAACCCATGTTCCGCAATCGCCACCAGACAGGCGTTCATCATCGCCGTTTGCGTCTTGGTCGGGCGATGGCCGCAGACCAAGAGCCAGAAGTAATCGGTAAAGTCGATCTGCCCGATCAGGTCATGCACCAGATCATGCCCGCGCACCGTGATCGACTGTTCGTCCGATGTGGCGATGGCCGTAAAGGCGTTGTCTTGTTTGCCGATCCGCATGCCACTTCCTTTCGCACAGCGAAAATAATTTCCCTTGCCGAAAGATATGGGCCGCCCTAGCTTCACGTCAACGGGGAAATGCGAGGGAGGCGGACCCATGCGCGACATCAACCAATTCACCATCACCGAGGCGGTGAAAGCCTCTTTCAAAACGGCCGAAGGCAGCCGTCTGAAGTTCCTGCTTGAGGCGTTCATCGACCACCTGCACGACTACACGCGTGAGGTGAACCTGACCCATGATGAATGGATCGGCGTGCTGAATTTCCTTTATGACTGCGGTCAAATCTCGACCCCGGAACGCCATGAATTCATCCTGCTGTCCGATGTCTTGGGCTTTTCGGCGCTGGTGGACATGATCAACACGCGCGGCGGCGCGACCGAAGGGTCGAACCTCGGGCCGTTCTATCTGGATGACGCGCCGCGCATGGCACTGGGCGGTGATCTGGGCAAGGGGCGCGACGGTGCGGTTCTGCTGGTGCAGGGGCAAGTGCGCGACACGCTGGGCAATCCGATTCCCGGTGCGGTGATCGACACATGGCAGGCCGATGCGGCGGGCACCTATCCCATTCAGGAACAGGCCAGCGGGCAGGACAAGTTCGATCTGCGCGCCATCATCACCGCCAATGACAAGGGCGAATACTGGTACACCACCGTTTTGCCCAAACCCTATACCGTGCCCTATGACGGCCCTGTCGGACGGCTGCTGCGTGCAGGGCAGCGCCATTCGTGGCGGGCCTCGCATCTGCATTACATCATCCGCGCCGAAGGCTATCGCGCCATCACTACCGAGATGTTCTTTGAGGCGACCGAATACTTGGACAATGACGCCGTCTTTGGCGTCCGCCGGTCCTTGGTCACCAAGCTTGAGACGGTGAAAAAGACCGACATTCTGCCGCCGACCGACAAAAAGCCGGATGCCAAATGCGCCTTCGACTTCGTGCTGGCCCCGGCGGGTTGAGATGACGGCAGAGCAGCGTCCGGCGGAATTTGTCGAAGCG
>CALRPK020000435.1:0-3162 GCA_943370015.1 Paracoccus haematequi | reverse complement strand
CCAGCGATCCCTCGGTTGCCGACCCGACCGTCGACCGCCGCGTGGAGATCCTGTTCAGCACGATGTGACCACGTCACCTCTGGACGAGACACTCTCAAAAGGATAACGGGCGCCCAGACGGCGCCCGTTTTCGCTGCTGCGGCCAACAGGGCATATCGCTTTGGGCTGAGGCGTGTTAGGGCGTAACGGGACAAAAGGGCATAAGGGTGCTTGCTGCATGACTTCGACGGTACAGGACACGGCGCAGCCAACGGGGCGGCAGGCCAAGGATTGGGTGCAAATCCTCGCACGCTATCGCGAACCCTCGACCCGGCGCAGCCTGTGGGAATTGGCCGCGACGCTGATTCCGTTCTTTGCGCTTTGGGCGCTGGCTTGGGCGGCACTGTCCGTCAGCCTGTGGCTGACGCTGGCGATTTCCACCGTCAATGCGCTGTTTTTGGTGCGCTTGTTCTGCATCCAGCACGATTGCGGCCATGCGTCGTTTTTTCCCAACCGCACCGCGCAGGATTGGGTGGGGCGGTTTCTGGGTGTTCTGACCCTGACACCCTATGACGTCTGGCGGCGCACCCATGCGATGCACCACGCCCAGCATGGCAATCTGGATCAACGCGGGATCGGCGATGTCCTGACCCTGACAGTGGCCGAATACAAGGCGCGCGGTTGGTTCGGGCGGCTGATGTATCGCGCCTATCGGCATCCGTTCACACTTTTCGTGCTGGGGCCGAGCTATATCTTCCTGCTGCAAAATCGCTTGCCCATCGGCCTGATGCGGTCCGGCTGGCGGTTCTGGGGATCGGCTTGGGGCACCAATGCCGCGCTTGCCACGGTGATCGGCGCGATCATCTGGTTCGGCGGGTTGCTGCCCTTCTTGCTGATCTTCCTGCCAACCTCGATCATCGCGGGGTCCATCGGCGTTTGGCTGTTCTATGTGCAGCATCAGTTCGAAGACACCCATTGGTCCAAAGGCGAGGAATGGCAGTTGCACGAGGCCGCCTTGGCCGGGTCGTCACATTACGTCCTGCCGCAACCCCTGCGCTGGCTGTCGGCCAATATCGGCATTCACCATGTGCATCACCTCTATAGCCGCATCCCGTTTTACCGCCTGCCGCAGATCCTGCGCGATCATGCCGAACTGGCGCAGATGAAGCGCCTGACGCTGCTGGACAGCCTGCGGTCCGTGAACCTGCATCTGTGGGACGAAAGCTCGCGCCGTCTGGTGTCCTTCCGTGAGGCGCGGCGTCTGGCGGCCTGAACCGAAAATCTGATCCCCCTTGACCTTGGCGGCGGTTTCACGTCGCTTTGTTTCAACGACAATGGGGGGACCGATGACCGTTTGCTTCACCACCGACCGGATGCTGAATTTCGGCGACTGCGATATTTCAGGGACCGCCTATTACCCGGCCTATCTGAACATCCTGAACGGCGTGGTTGAAGAGTTTTGGTCACACATCGGCTATCCATGGCATGAGATCATCTGGAAAGAACGTTGGGGCACGCCCACCGTTCACCTGTCCTGTGATTTTTCAAAACCGTCCTTCTTTGGCGACAAGCTGACCTTCCGGCTGACGATCCTGAAGGTCGGCAAATCTTCTGTCCGGCTCAACCACACCATCCATTGCGGCGACGAACACCGCTGGTCGGTAGAGCAGGTCCTCGCGGCAAGCTGGCTGGACAGCCACACCTCCATGCTCTGGCCTGCGGATGTGAAGGCCAAGCTGGAAAGCCTGATGAACCCGGTAGACCCAGAGCGTCGGCCTGTGAGTGCCCCTCAGGCCCAGACCTGAGACGGATCGGGCAGGGGGATCGCCTCCAAAAGTTCCCGCGTATAGGCGGCCTGCGGATCGGCGAATAGGTCCGCCGTGGGCCGATCCTCAACAATCTCACCGCGATAAAGCACGATGGTCCGCTTGCACAGACGGCGGATCACGCTCAGGTCATGGCTGATGAAGGCCAGCGTCAGGCCAAGGTCCGCCACCAAGCGTTCCAACAGGTTCAACACCTGCGCTTGGCTGGAGACATCAAGCCCCGACACAATCTCCTCCGCCAGAATGAAATCCGGCTCCAGCGCGATGGCGCGGGCAATGCCGATGCGCTGGCGCTGCCCGCCGGACAGTTCATGCGGGTAACGGCTGGCAAAGGCTTGCGGCAGGCCAACATGATCCAAAGCCCGCGCCACACGGTCCGGGATGGCGTCAAAGCCATGCAAACGCAGGGGTTCAGCAATGATCGTCCCCACACGGTGGCGGGGGTTCAGGGAACTCATCGGATCTTGAAAGATCATCTGCATCCGCCGTCTGAGGGGGCGCAGCGCCGTTTCCGGCAGATGGGTGATGTCGGTCCCATCAAAGCGGATCGCCCCGCCTGACGGTTCCAGCAACCGCACCAAGGCGCGGCCAAGGGTGGATTTGCCCGACCCAGACCCCCCGACGATGCCCACCACAGCGCCCTTGGGGATGGTGAAGTTCAGACCTTTCAGGATTTCAATACGGGGGGCCGCCCCGAACAAGGGTTTTGATGTCATATCCGCCAGCGACAGGCGCAAATCCTCAATACAGTAAAGATCAGCCATGCGCGGCACCCCGGTCAAACGCCGCCACCTCGGCCCGCACCTGCGCGATGACGGCATCCGGCACCGGCTGCAATCCCGCTGCGGGATCGGTGTATTTCGGCGTCGCCGCCAACAAGGCCGCCGAATAGGCATGGCGGGGGGCGGCAAAGAAATCGGCCACGCTGGTATCTTCAACCACCATCCCGGCATAAAGCACGCTCAGCCGCTGGCAGACCTTGGACACCACGCCAAGGTCATGCGTCACGAACAACAGCGCCGTCCCATGCCGCGCCTGCATCCCGGCGATCAGCTTCAGGATTTGCTTCTGCACCGTCACATCCAGCGCCGTCGTCGGCTCATCCGCCACGATCAGCTTGGGTTCCGCGGCAAAGGCCGAGGCGATCAGGATCCGCTGGCGCATGCCCCCCGACAGCTCATGCGGATAGGACCGCAGCACGCGGGCAGGGTCGGGTATTTGCACCTCAGCCAGCAGTTCCAGCGCGCGGCGGTCGGCATCCGCGCGGCTCCATCCCAGAATATCGACCAAGCGGTCGGTGATCTGCGGCCCGATGCGGTGGCTGGGGTTCAGCGCGGTCAAGGGGTCTTGCGGGATC
>CALRPK020000434.1:0-3163 GCA_943370015.1 Paracoccus haematequi | reverse complement strand
CGGATGACGGGCCGCACCGTGCGCGCGCCGGAAAAGACCATCGCCGTGCCGGATCACAACGTGCCCACCACGGCAGGCCGCGACAAGCATATCGACAACGAGGAATCGCGGATTCAGGTCGATGCGCTGGACAAGAACGCCAAGGATTTCGGGATCAACTATTACCCCGTCTCCGATGTGCGTCTGGGCATCGTGCATATCGTCGGCCCCGAACAGGGCTGGACCCTGCCGGGCATGACCGTTGTTTGTGGTGACAGCCACACGGCCACCCATGGCGCGTTCGGCGCGCTGGCGCATGGCATCGGCACGTCCGAGGTGGAACATGTTCTGGCGACGCAAACGCTGATCCAGAAGAAATCCAAGAACATGAAGGTGGAAATCACCGGGTCCCTGCGCCCCGGCGTCACCGCCAAGGACATCACCCTGTCCGTGATCGGGGCCACCGGCACGGCGGGCGGCACGGGTTATGTCATCGAGTATTGCGGCCAAGCGATCCGCGAGTTGTCGATGGAAGGCCGCATGACCGTCTGCAACATGGCGATCGAGGGCGGCGCGCGTGCCGGTCTGATCGCCCCGGACGAAAAGACCTTTGCCTATGTGATGGGCCGCCCCCATGCCCCGAAAGGTGCAAAGTGGGAGGCTGCACTGGCCTATTGGAAAACGCTCTTCACCGATGAAGGCGCGCATTTCGACAAGGTCATCACCCTGAAAGGCGAAGACATCGCCCCGGTCGTGACTTGGGGCACCAGCCCTGAGGATGTTCTGCCGATCACCGGCACCGTTCCGGCACCCGAGGATTTCACTGGTGGCAAGGTCGAGGCGGCCAAGCGGTCCTTGGATTACATGGGCCTGACGCCGGGCATGAAGCTGACGGATATCAAGATTGATACCGTGTTCATCGGCTCTTGCACCAATGGCCGGATCGAAGACCTCCGCGCTGCGGCGGAAATCCTGAAGGGCAAGAAGATCGCGGTAAAGCGGGCGATGGTTGTCCCCGGATCGGGTCTCGTGCGCGCACAGGCGGAAGAAGAGGGTCTGGCGCAGATCTTCATCGACGCTGGGTTCGAATGGCGTCTGGCCGGATGCTCGATGTGCCTTGCGATGAACCCTGACCAACTGGCACCGGGGGAACGTTGCGCGGCGACCTCGAACCGCAACTTCGAAGGGCGTCAGGGCCGGGGCGGTCGCACGCACCTGCTTTCCCCTGCGATGGCGGCGGCGGCGGCGATCACCGGTCACCTGACCGATGTGCGCGACCTGATGACCGAAACGGCCTGACCGTGACGGCGGCGGAACCGCAAGCGGCGGGCTTGCCTGCCGTTGCCTCGCTTTGGGTGGGGGACAAGCTGCGCTGGCTGGACAAGCTGGCGCTGGCCTCCTTTGTATATCGCGGGCATGCGGTGACGCTGTTTCACACCGCCGCCCGTGCGCCTGCCGTGCCCGACGGGGTGCAAACCCACCCGGCGGCCGAGGTGTTCGACACGGCCACCGCCACCGGTTTTGCCCCCGCCCAGACCGCCGATCTGTTCCGCCTGCATCTGATGCGCGACACCGATCTGATCTGGGTGGACACCGATGCGCTGTGCTTGCGACCTTTGGTCGTACAGCCGGACGGTTGGCTCTTGGGGCATGAGGACGGCATCTGCATCAACAATGCCGTGCTGCGGATGCCCAAATCCTCTGCCGCGCTGGCCGCGTTGATTGCCGTGGCGACCGACCCGACGCAGGTGCCCGACTGGCTGCCCGAAGAACACCGGGCCGAGGTGATGGCGGCGCATCCGACGGAACGGCTGGCCATCGCTTGCCTGCTGGTGCCCAATCTGATGGGACCGCGCGGGTTGACGGCGATGCTGGCCAAGCATGGCGAAGATATCCATGCCCTGCCGATGCGCGTGCTGAACCCTTTGCCCTGGTCAATGGGGGATGCGTGGTTCAACCCGCATGGCGGCGTCACGGGTTGGTTCGGTCCGGATACGATGGTTGCCCATCTTTACGCCTCGCGCCTGCGCAAGATCCATTTGCGCGGACGCCCCCGCCCTCACAGCTTTCTGGCCGATTTCGCCGCAGAAATCGGCTTTTCATTCGCCGGGGCCTGAGCGCCCCATCGCCAAGGACAAGAGATATGGACAAGTTCACCACCCTGACCGGAATCGCGGCCCCCATGCCGCTGGTCAACATCGACACCGACATGATCATCCCCAAGCAGTTCCTGAAAACGATCCAGCGGTCTGGTCTGGGCAAGAACCTGTTTGATGAGATGCGCTTTACCCAAGACGGGCAGGAAATTCCGGATTTCGTGCTGAACCAACCCGCCTATCGCAAGGCAGAGATCATCATCGCGGGCGACAACTTCGGCTGCGGATCGTCGCGCGAGCATGCGCCTTGGGCGCTGCTCGATTTCGGCATCCGCTGCGTCATCTCGACCTCTTTCGCCGACATCTTCTATAACAACTGCTTCAAGAACGGCATCCTGCCCATCGTGCTGCCGCAAGACGCGGTTGAGGTGCTGATGGCCGACGCGAAAAAGGGTGCCAATGCCCGCATGACGGTCGATCTGAAAAACCAGACTGTCGTCACCTCGGATGGGCAGTCCTTTAGCTTTGACGTGGACCCGTTCCGCAAGCATTGCCTGCTGAATGGCTTGGACGACATCGGTCTGACGCTGGAAAAGGCCGCTTCCATCGACGCGTTTGAGGCCAAGAACGCCACACTGCGCCCCTGGGCCTGATCCGTCATTTAGCCGACCTGACATGCCGCGACCTCTGCCAGAGGTCGCGGCATTTTCGTTGGTATGGGGTGGTCTGGGCCGACGCGCCATGCCTTGGTCTGTAAAAATTATCATTTCGGATGTAAGAAAGCTAGAATAGGACGTAAATGTGGCGTTTTTAGGGGCAATGAAGTTTCAAAGTTGGGGTTCACTCGTGACCGGCCTACAGATTGCCCGCCTGCCCGCCCAAACGACCCCAGCCATCTTGGCGGGTCTGCGCCCTGTCCAGCCTGAAGGTGACGCTTCGGATGGGTTGGGATTTCACGCCGCCTTGCTGCGCCGCGCGTCGGGTCATGCCATCGCCTTTTGCTGGCTGACGCCGGAAACGCGAAAGCACCTGCCGCGCGGTGTGGACCGGGACCGCGCGCCGGAACGGATGTCAGACCGTCTGGCGGC
>CALRPK020000433.1:0-3164 GCA_943370015.1 Paracoccus haematequi | reverse complement strand
AGGCGAAGGTGCCGCCGAATTCCGCCGCGCAAATCTGGCATGAGGTTTATGGCTTCACGTTGGCCGTGGTCACCTTTGCCATCGTCTTTGGGGCCTTTGCTGCCAACGTGCTTTACGGAGCGATGAACGCCGTGCCGCGCGCGCAACTGGAAACGGCTGAGGCTTATGGGATGTCGCAGGGTCAGGTGTTTCGCCGGATCTTGGTGCCGCAGATGTGGGTCTATGCCCTGCCCGGCCTGTCGAACCTGTGGCTGATCCTGATCAAGGCGACGCCTTTGCTGTTTTTGCTCGGCGTCAAGGACATCGTCTATTGGGCCAATGAGCTCGGATCGTCCAAGACAGACACCTTCGCCTATCCGCATGGCGATTGGAAACTGTGGTATTTCCTTGGGTTGTTGGTCTTTTACCTCGCCTTCACGCGGGTGTCAGAGGTGGTCTTGGCGCGGCTGTCGCGGCGGCTGTCGCGCGGGCAGGCCACGATGGCGGGCGAAGCGATGCGAAAGGCGGCGGCATGACCTGTTGGGAAACGATTGGGGCCTATGCCTTTCGGTCGCTGGGCTATGGCGAGCGGATGCTGCCAAAGTCCGATTTCACCCTGTGCCAGCAATTCACGCTGATCGGGTCGGGTCTGATCTGGAACATCTATTTCGGTGTGCTGGCGCTGGCCTTTGGCTTCTTTCTGGCCAATGCCTTGGCGCTGGCCAAAACCTCGCGCCGCCTTTGGGTCCGCAAACCGGCGGAGTGGTTTATCTTCGTCTTTCGCGGCTCGCCTTTGTTCATCCAGTTTTTCCTTGGTTATCAGTTGTTTGTTCTTCTGCCGAAAAACGGGATCGAGCTGTGGGGGATCACGGTCCACACCGATTGGATGACGAAGGCCTGGGCCGGGGCGCTGTTTGTGTTGTTCCTGAACACCGCTGCCTATTCGGCTGAGATTTTCTATGGCGCGCTGATGGCGGTACCGAAGGGTGATCTTGAGGCGGCGGATGCTTACGGCATCACCGGCTTTGCGCGTTTCCGCCGTATCCTCTGGCCCACCATGCTGCGGCTTGGCTGGCCTGCCTACACCAATGAGGCGATCTTTCTGTTCCATGCCACGACGCTGGTGTTCGTTTCCAGCTTCCCTGCCTTCCGCCAACAAGGCGATGCGCTGTATTATGCGGGGTATTTCGCCGACAAGACCTATAACCCCTTCATCCCCTACCCCATCGTCGGGTTCTACTTCATCTGCCTGACGCTCTTGCTGACCTTGGCCTTCTCGCTGGTAAACCGCAGGCTGAATCGGCACCTGCCATCAAACCAACGCGCGAGAATTCGCTTGCGTCCGCAGCTCATCCGATAGTAGCCTAGATTTGATCAAATTCCTCCGGCCTGTGCCGGGGTCCGCATGACGGGCGGCGCGGGGCATGGGGCCTGACGCGGAACGGGATCGAAAACAGGGGAAAGATCGGGTCCGCGCCCAAGGGGCGGCTGTGACCTGTCTGATGTGAACATGATGATGAAGGACTGGCTGAGAAAGCATCCTGACGTCCGCACGATCCGTGTGGCGGCGGCGGATCTGAACGGACAGGCGCGCGGTAAGCGCATTCCGGCGCGTTTCGCCGAAAATGTGACTAAGAACGGGACGCGGTTTCCGTTCTCGGTTCTGAACCTTGATATCTGGGGCGAAGATATCGACGACAGCCCCTTGGTGTTTGAACAGGGCGATCAGGATGGGGTTTTGAAGCCCACCGAGCGCGGCTTCATGCCGATGCCGTGGCTTGAGGCACCGACAGCCCTGCTGCCGATCTGGATGTTCCGCGAAAACGGCACACCCTATGAGGGCGACCCGCGCCACGCGCTGCGCCATGTGGTGGACCGCTTCAAGGAACGCGGCCTGACACCGGTCTGCGCGATGGAGTTGGAATTCTTCCTGATCGACGACTCCGGCAAGACGCTGCAAGTCCCGCCCTCGCCCCGGTCCGGCAAGCGCCGCAAGGCCGCCGAGACGCTGTCGATCCGCGCGCTGGACGCCTTCGATACGTTCTTTACCGACCTCTATGACGCCTGCGAGGCGATGGATATTCCCGCGGACACCTCCACCTCGGAAACGGGTCTGGGGCAGTTTGAGGTGAACCTGATGCATTGCGACGACGCCCTGCGCGCCGCCGATGATGCTTGGCTGTTCAAGATGCTGGTCAAGGGTCTGGCGCGGCGGCATGGCTTTGCGGCCAGTTTCATGGCGAAACCCTACCCGGAATATTCCGGCTCTGGCCTGCACACCCATTTCAGTCTGATCGACGAGGATGGGCGCAATGTGTTTGACTCGGGCGGTCCAAAGGGCACGGCGATGCTGCGCTCTGCCGTGGCGGGCTGTCTGAACGCGATGCACGATTCCACGCTGATCTTCGCGCCGCATCAGAACAGCTACGAACGTCTGGTGCCGGGCAAACACGCGCCGACCTCGATCTGCTGGGGGTATGAGAACCGCACCTCAGCCATCCGTATCCCGGCGGGCTCCCCTTCGGCGCGGCGGATCGAACATCGCGTGGCGGGGGGGGATGTGAACCCCTATCTGATGCTGGCCGCCATCCTTGGCGCGGCGCTGGACGGGATCACGCAGGCGATGGAACCGCCCGCGCCGGTCACCGGCAACTCTTACGCCATCGAAGACCTGCCGCAGATCCCCGACACGTGGGAAGCGGCGATTGATGCGTTGGAGCACAGCCAGATCGTGCCGCGCTTCCTGCATCCGGAGTTGATCAAGAACCTGATCAGCACCAAGCGGCAGGAGCTGCACTATATCGGCGAATTGACCGAGACCGAGCGGGTCGAGCTTTACCTCGACACGGTGTAACCGCGCCTGAATTTTCGCAGAAAATTCGTTGGCGCGTGGCACGGGGGCCCACGATTTTTCCGCGAAAAATCACGCCCCCTTGCCGAAAGCCACCGCAGGTGACACCTATCTGAAAACCCCTATCCAAAGAACATCATGCGTATCGGCATCCTGCAAACTGGCCTTGCCCCTGACGATCTTGCCCTGACCTTGGGCGATTACCCCGACATGTTCGCCCGCCTGCTGGACGGACAGGGGTTCAGCTTTCAGACTTGGCGCGTGCTGGAAGGCGCGTTTCCCGCCGATGTCCATGCGGCGGATGGGTGGTTGATCACCGGCTCTCGCCACGGGG
>CALRPK020000432.1:0-3169 GCA_943370015.1 Paracoccus haematequi | reverse complement strand
AAGCCGTACAAACAGTGAAGCTGACACCTAGATCATCGGTCCATCCAGCTCACGCCAAACTTCCCTACTAGGCCGATATGCAAACAGTCAAACGCCGATGCGCCCAAACCGCCCACATATCCCTTCATCATTCAAATTGTCAAAGAGCGTGCTAACGAAAAAACGCAACAGAACCGCCAGTTACCTAGCGCACCCTGTCCGCCTATTCTTCAGATTTTCCAAGTCTTTCAGTCGCTTGCGCCACCGTCCGTCCCGTCACCGTCGCTGTTTCGCTTCGGTGAGGCAGTATCTACGGAACCTCGCCAAAACCCGCAAGAGGGAAAAGTGAGAAACTTCGCATTTTTTGGAAGACCTGAATTTTCACGCAAAATCTGGGGGTTGGCAGCACGTGGACCACAAGGGATGCTGCGCTGCGGCGCGATTTTTCCGCAAAGCGGCATGAGCCCTGCCGCTTTGCCTTGGTTATCCACAGACTCACGTCGGTCAAAACGCGGCTGACCCTGATGTTACGCCAAGGCGGCGGCGCGGGGGCGCGCTTTCCACAGCCGAAGTGCCAACAGCAGCACCGCGGCGGACAGATAGAGCAGAGGTTCAGTCAGCCAGACCTTAGCGATCATCACATAATGCACGGCCCCTGCCAGTATCGCGGCATAGGTCAGGCGGTGCAGGCGTTGCCAGCCTTTCGGCCCCAGACGACGGATGGACAGGTTGTTCGAGGTGATCGCCAACGGCACCAGCAGCAGGAAACCCACCAGCCCGATGATGATGTACCAGCGCTTCACCAGATCGGCGGCAATCTGGTCCAGCCGGAGGCCCATATCCAGCACGGCCCAAGTCAGCAAATGCATCGTGACGTAGAAGAAGGCCATCAGCCCAATCGCGCGGCGGTATCGGATCAGGTTCAGCCCGGCCCAGCGCAATGGCGTCACGCAGAGTCCCGCCACGAGGAATTGCAGCGCAAGAAGGCCAAGCCGCAGCTCGATCTCTTTGACCGGATCGACTCCGAGACCGCCAGTCACGGTCAGCCAGACGATCCATGCAAAGGGCAGCACACCGCCAACATAGACCACCCATGGCGGAACCCGGCGCAAGAACTGGTTCACTGCCTGCATGTCAGTAATCCTTTGCCAGATCCTGACCTGCATAAAGGCCGGCCACCTGATCGGCATAGCCGTTGAACATCAGCGTGTCCTGTCGCCCCGCGAAGATTCCCGCGCCGATGCGCCGTTCACTGGCCTGCGACCAGCGGGGATGGTCGACCTGCGGATTCACGTTGGAGTAAAAACCGTATTCGGACGGTTGCAGCATGTTCCATGTCGTCTGCGGCTGATCGGCCACCAGACTGATCTTGACGATGCTCTTGATCGATTTGAAACCGTACTTCCATGGCACCACCAGGCGGATCGGCGCGCCGTTCTGCTTGGGCATCTCTTCACCATAAAGCCCGGTGGCGAGGATGGTCAGAGGATGCATCGCCTCATCCAAACGCAGCCCTTCGCGGTAGGGCCATTCTAGGATGGGGCGGCTTTGGCCCGGCATCTCTTCGGGGCGGACCAGCGTTTCGAACGCCACATACCGCGCGCCGGATTGCACGCCCACGCGGTTGAGCAGCCCAGACAGGGAAAAGCCGATCCATGGCACCACCATCGACCACGCCTCGACGCAGCGGAAACGGTAGATGCGTTCCTCGATCGGTTGATCCTTGACCACATCCGCCAGATCGTAGCTGCCGGGGCGATCCACCATGCCACCGATTTCGATTGCCCAAGGGTCCGTGGTCAGCGCGCCGGCGTTCGCGGCGGGATCACCCTTATCCGTGCCGAACTCGTAAAAGTTGTTGTAGGTGGTGATCTCTTCAAAGGTGTTCGGCGTCTCATCCGTGGACAGCGGGCTTTTCGCCGCCTCGATCCGCGCGGCGGCAGGACCGGCCAGCGCAAGGCCCCCCGCACCGGCCAACAGGCCACGGCGGCTGAGCCAGAGCGATTTTGGCGTCACATCGGACCATGTCAGGTCTGTCTTCCGGCGCATCTTGCACTCTCCTCGGTCAATAAAGGATACTCTAGGGATCGTGACGGCGTTCCGACAAAAGGCAACGCACATCCGCTCACGTTAGCGATACGCAGGTGGCGGGCGCAAAGTTTCATTCACGCGCGATCAACCATGGTCACGACCTGTTTGGTTGAAACCAATGGAGGCCGAAGCTTAGGCGGCAGGCATGATCCGGCAAGGCCGGGTAACGGACATGTCAGGGTGATCCAATACCTTCGGTTGTGCTTACTCCCATTGCCAATATCGGCACTGACAAAGGAGTGACGCCAATGTTCCGCAGAATGTTCCTCGCCTTGACGGCCTCGACCCTGCTCGCCGCCCCGGCCTTTGCCCAAACCATGGATATCGTTGATACCGCGAAAGGCGCGGGCAACTTCACCACGCTGCTGGCCGCCGTCGAAGCGGCGGGTCTGGTTGAAACGCTGAAAGGCGCCGGCCCGTTCACCGTGTTCGCACCGACCGATGCGGCCTTTGCCGCGCTGCCCGCAGGCACGGTCGAAGACCTGCTGAAGCCCGAGAACAAGGACAAGCTGGTCGGGATCCTGACCTATCACGTCCTGCCCGCAAAGGTGATGTCCACCGACCTGTCCGAAGGGCTGAAGGCCGCCACCGTGCAGGGTGCCGAAGTCACCATCACGCTGGAGGGCGGGGCGAAGGTGAACGGTGCAGTGATTTCGACCGCCGACATCGAAGCATCGAACGGCGTGATCCACGTGATCGACTCCGTGATCCTGCCGCCCGAAGGCTGATCGGGGAAAACCAAAGAAGGGCAGGCTTTCGCCTGCCCTTCTTACCCTTACGGGCGATCCAAAGCCGAGACTATGGTCTGGCGACCCTACAAGGCCGAAACTCGTGTCACACGGATTTTATTCCCATACTTTGGTCTGCATTCACAATACCTAAGACCGTAGCGTTTCGCTTGACGCCGCCTTGGTGCATTTGTGACACCAAATTGCCACAAGTTTTGCCTGTTTTTTAGGCAATTTTTCCGACTTCAACACGCTTTGAACAGGCGCGGGCAGTCAGGACGATAATAAACGTCGAATCACAGGCTTGGTTCCCTGCGCCTTGCGAAAACTTTTGGGCCGCAGATGATAGGGGCGGGTTACCCCGCCCCCCT
>CALRPK020000431.1:0-3171 GCA_943370015.1 Paracoccus haematequi | reverse complement strand
GACCTGCCTGCTGCGCTGGACGCAGCCCCTTGGCGGCATGCCCGCCTGAAAGACCATTCTATGACCTCTTTTGCCGATCTGGGCCTGTCGCCCAAACTCCTCAAGGCGTTGGAAAAAACCACGCTGAAAGACCCGACCCCAATCCAAGTGCAGGCCATCCCGCACATCATGAAGGGCAAAGACCTGATGGGTCTGGCCCAGACCGGCACGGGTAAAACCGCCGCCTTCGGTCTGCCGCTTCTGCACCGCATCCTCGACCTCGGCCATCCGCCCAGCCCGCGCCGCGTGCGTGCGCTGATCCTCGCGCCGACGCGCGAACTCGTCAGCCAGATCCACGACAACCTGACCGTTTTCACCAAAGGCACCGCCGTCAAGGTGCTGATGGTGGTGGGCGGGGCCTCGCTGAACAAGCAATCCATGTCGCTGGCACGCGGTGCGGATATCCTTGTCGCCACCCCCGGCCGTCTGATTGACCTCTTGGAACGTGGCGATGTCAGCCTTGTCGACACCGGCTATCTGGTGCTGGATGAGGCGGACCACATGCTCGACATGGGCTTTATCCATGCCCTGCGCAAAATCGCCGTCCATATCCCGCAGCGCCGCCAGACCCTGCTGTTCTCGGCCACCATGCCCAAGGATATCGAGGAAATCGCCAGCACCTATCTGCGCGATCCGATCCGCGTGCAGGTCTCGCCCCCCGGCAAGCCCGCCGACAAGATCGTTCAGGGGGTGCATTTCATCCCGAATGGCGACAAGGCCAAGCTGCTGGAAAGCTACCTGCTGAAGCATCCCACCGAACAGGCCTTGGTCTTTGGCCGCACCAAGCACGGGTCGGAAAAGCTGATGAAGCTCTTGGCCTCATGGGGCTTCAAGGTCGGCTCCATCCACGGCAACAAAAGCCAAAGCCAGCGCGACCGCACCCTGACCGAATTCCGCAATGCCGAGCTTGACGTGCTGGTGGCCACCGATGTCGCCGCGCGCGGGATCGACATTCCGGGTGTGCGCCATGTCTACAACTACGACATGCCGAACGTGCCGGAAAACTACGTCCACCGCATTGGCCGCACCGCACGCGCAGGGGCCGAAGGCAACGCCATCGCCTTCTGCGCACCGGCCGAGATGGGCGAATTCTTGGCCGTCGAAAAGCTGTTGAAAAAGCCAATCCCGGTTGTGGGCGGTGCGCCTTGGGCCGCCGATGTCGTGGCCGCCGCGCCGAAACCGAACCAGAACCGCGGTGGCGGTCGTCCGGGTGGACAAAAGCCGCAGGGTGCCAAACCCGCGCGCTCCTTTGGTGAGGGCCGTCCGCAGGGTGAAGGCCGTCCTCAGGGCGAAGGTCGCCCGCAAGGGACCAAGCCGATGGGGGCTAAGCCGATGGGCGCAAAACCCGCAGGCGCGCGCCCGCAATCGGCCAAACCGGCTGGCGGTGGCCAATCCCCGCGCCGCAGCGAAGGTGGGGCCGCTGGCGGCCAACGCCGGGGCTGATCTGCGCCCCCATCTCCTTTGCTCAAATATCCTCGGGAGGGTCCGGGAGGGTGGAAAACCCTCCCGGCCTTTTCCACCCTCGCCCCGGCCTGTCGCTCTTTCCCATCCTGAAGCGATGCGCTAATCCCCGCTCATGGCAAAGCTCTACTTCAACTTCTCGACCATGAACGCAGGGAAATCGACCCTGCTGTTGCAGGCTGCACATAACTACCGCGAAGGCGGGATGGCGACCTATCTGATCACCGCGCAATTCGACAATCGCGCCGGGGAAGGCCGGATCGCCAGCCGCATCGGCATTGGCGAAGCCGCCGATACCTTCGCCCCCGGCGAGGATTTGTTCGCGAAACTCAAGGCCCGCCTGTCCCAAACCCCCGTCGCCTGCGTCTTTATCGACGAGGCGCAGTTTTTGTCCAAAGATCAGGTCTGGCAGCTTGCCCGCGCGGTGGATGACCTGAAGGTGCCGGTGATGTGCTACGGGCTGCGCGTGGATTTCCAGGGCAACCTCTTCCCCGGTTCCGCCGCCCTGCTGGCTTGGGCCGATGAGATGCGCGAAGTCCGCACGATCTGCCATTGCGGCAAGAAGGCCACCATGGTGATCCGCCGCGGCCCCGATGGCCGCGCCCTGACGGCGGGTGAGCAAGTGGTGATCGGCGGCAATGAAACCTATGTCAGCCTCTGCCGCAAACATTGGCGCGAGGCTGTGGGAGACTGAATCAAATTCCTTCGACGGAATTTGCAAAAATCTTCGAAGATTTTTGTCGCCTATCCCTCGGTCTGCCGCGCCCGCAGTGCGATCATCGATCCCGCCACGACGATCAGCGCCATTCCGACCACGGCCAGCGGCTCCAGCCCCGTGCCCCACAGCGCCCATGTCCAAAAGGCCGAGGCGGGCAAGATGATGTATTCCAGCACGCTCGCCTTGCTGGCATCAGTGATCTGATAGGCGCGGATCATCATGCCCACGCCCAACAGCGACCCCGCTGCCTGCACGAAAGTCCAGAAATAGAAGGTGCCCGACGGCCAGACCGGCCCGCGCTGCAAGAACCCCTCTGCCCCGAGCGGGACGGCAATCGGGAACAGCCACAGCGCCAGCATTCCGACCGCGCCGATGATCCCCAAAGCGACAAAGAACCCCGCCAACAGCGTTTCGGCGCTTTCCTCTGCGCACCATTCACGGGTGGCGATATTGCCCATCGCATACATGGCCCCGGCGATCACCGGCAGAAGTGCGGGCAACGAGGCCCCGCTCATCGCTTCCGGACCCAGCACAAGGATCACACCGACAAATCCGGTTACCACGGCAAGAATCCGAACCGGGCCAATGGCATGGCCATAGACAAAGCGCGAGATCAGCAAGACCCAGATCGGCGCGGTGAAGAGCCCCGCCGCGACCAAGGCCACATCCAGAAAGGCCAGCGCGCCAAAATAGATCACCATCGCGCAGCCATGGATGGCCGACCGCCCCACCACGGCCCGCAGGCTGACCGGGCGCAAGCGCAGGCCCATCGGCACCGCCACCAGACCCAGCAAGGCCATCGCCATCGCCGTCCGGGTGAAATGGAACTGCCAAAGCCCCGCCTCGGACGCGATGACCCGCACGTAATTGTCGGTAAAGCCGATCACCATCGCATAGACGGTGATCAACCCCGCGGCTGCCAAGGTCCGGTCTTTGGTCATGTGCTGTGCCCC
>CALRPK020000430.1:0-3173 GCA_943370015.1 Paracoccus haematequi | reverse complement strand
ACATGCAGCACCCGCCGAACCCCGCGCACGATGTGGCGGTCGATCCGGTCCAACCACGCCTCAAACCCCGCCGACTCGGGCCGCGCGGCACTGATGGCTCCCCGCAGCGGGCTGTTCGGTCGCGACATCAACGCGGCAATCCAAGCTGTTTCGCGGTCGATGTCGGCTTCGGCCACATCAACCTCCATGTGCAGGGTGCTGGTGATGCCGACGCGCGCGGCTGTCGCGCAATAGGCGTCAAAATCCCAATCCCGATCCAGCGCGGGCACGCCCGCCAGCCACGGATAGCGCAGGCGTGACCTGTCGATCAGATGCAGATGGGTGTCAAAGATCATCCGTCCCTCGCTTCGTTTCGCCTGTGGTGCTGTCTTTTACATATAAACTCGGCTTGACGCGACCTTTCAAGTGCATTTACAAATGAAACATCGTTCCGAATATAAAACAACGACGGCGCGATGTGCGGTCACAGACCGGCACGGCAACAGCATGGGAGGAACTACCATGAGGATTCTTGTGGCCAGCAGCGCGCTGGCACTTGCGGCGGGGCTGGGCCTTGCCTCTGCCGCGCTGGCAGACGGCGAGTTTGCCGGAGTCACCATCGACGCCAAACTGATCGGCGGCCAACAATATGAGGCCCTTTACGCCCGCATCCCGGAATGGGAGGCCAAGACCGGCGCCAAGGTGAATATCGTCAGCCAGAAGAACCACTTCGAACTGGACAAGGAATTCAAGGCTGACATCGCCTCTGGCTCGATCACGTGGTGTGTGGGGTCGAACCATTCGTCCTTTGCCCCGCAATACCCCAGCCTTTACACCGACCTGACGCCCTTGGTTCCGGCCGAGACTGTGGCGGGCTTCGTCGGGGCCAATATCGCGGCGGCGACGATTGACGGCAAATTGGTGATGCTGCCGCGTGCGCAGTTTGACGTATCGGCGCTCTATTACCAAAAGTCGCTCTATACCGATCCGGCCAAGGCCGAGGCGTTCAAGACCAAATATGGCTATGATCTGGCAGTGCCGGAAACGTGGGACCAGTTCCGCGATCAGGCGATGTTCTTTGCCGATCCGCCAAACTTCTACGGCACGCAATACGCGGGCAAGGAAGAGGGGATCGCTGGCCGCTTCTACGAATTGGTGGTCGCCAATGGTGGCGCGATGTTCAACGACGATTTCTCACCCGCGTTCAATTCCGATGCGGGCAAGCAGTCGCTGCAATGGTTCGTCGATCTGTACAAGGCGGGCGCTGTTCCGCCCGGCACGACGAATTACCTCTGGGATGATCTTGGCAACGGCTTTGCGTCTGGCACCATTGCGCTCAACCTCGACTGGCCGGGGTGGTCGGGCTTTTTCAACGATCCCGTCGCGTCCAAGGCGTCGGGCAATGTCGGTGTCGCCCCGGCGCCCAAGGGATCAGCAGGCGTGCGCACCGGCTGGTCGGGCTTTCACGGCTTTTCCGTCACCGAGGCCTGCGCCAACAAGGAAGCTGCGGCATCCTTGGTCGATTTCCTGACCAATGAGGACAGCCAGTCCTTGGAATCCGCCGCTGGTCCGCTGCCCACCCGCACGGCTGTCTGGGACAAGGTCATCGCCGCTGCGGCGTCTGACCCCTACAAGGCCGAGGTGCTGGCCGCCTTTCAGGAAACCGCGAAGACCGCTTTCCCGGTGCCGAAAACCCCCTACTGGATCGAGGCGACGAACCTGATCTATCCGGAACTTCAGGCCGCCATCCTTGGCGACAAGACGGTGGATGAGGCGCTGACTGCCGCGTCCGATGCCGTTGACGGGTTGATGCGCGAAAACGGCGTGTATTGACCTCCTCCGCGCCCCGCGCAGGGAAGCGGCACTGACGCGGTGCCGCTTCCCGTTTTTCCCCTGCACCGGACATGCCCATGTATCGCACGCGACTTCCGCCGTGGCTGGCGCTGTTGATGCCCGCCTTCGTCATCCTGTTGCTGGTGGTCGCGGTCCCGCTGGTGCTCAGCCTTTACTCCAGCTTCACCGCCTTTCAACTGACCCGGCCAGAGACGATCACCCGCTGGATCGGCACCTTCAATTACCAAAAGGCGCTGGGTGACGCGAATTTCTGGGCAGCCTTTGGCCGGACCCTGCTGCTGGTCACGCTGGCCTTGAATCTGGAAATGCTGCTGGGCCTTGGGCTGGCGCTGATGGTGTCCAAGGTCACGCGCGGCCAGCGTGCGCTGCGGACGCTGATGATGTTTCCGATGATGTTTTCCCCCATCCTTGTGGGGTTTCAATTCAAGTTCATCTTCAACGACAATGTCGGTCTGGTGAACAACGCGCTGCAATCGCTGGGGCTGGTCGATACCGCGATCCCATGGCTGGTGGATGGGCAACTGGCCTTCATCTCGATCCTGATTGCCGAGATGTGGACATCAACCTCGGTCTTCGCGATCCTGATCCTTGCCGGGCTGTTCGCCATCCCCCAAGACCCGCTAGAAGCCGCGCGCGTGGACGGCTGCACGCCGTGGCAGACGTTCCGCTATGTGACGCTGCCGTTCCTGATGCCTTTCATCTACATTGCCATGGCGATCCGGTCGCTGGATGTGGCGCGGGCCTATGACATCGTGCAGATCATGACGGCGGGCGGGCCTGCGCGGCGGACCGAACTGCTTTGGACGCTGATCGGGCGGACGGGCTATGTCGATGCGCGGATGGGGTATGCCAACGCGATGGGCTATATCTCGATCCTCTTGGCCATCGTTTTCACCATCTACTTTTTCCGCAAGCTCAATGCCGCGCGGACCTCGCTTGGCATGGGGGACTGACGCATGGACCAAGGCGCACAGCACCGTATCCGCCGCCGTCTGTTGTCCGTGGGGCATTTCATCGGGCTTTTCCTTGCGATGGCCTTCATCTGCCTGCCGGGCTTTTGGGTGGTGCTGAACAGCTTCCGCCCGACGGTCGAGATCATGGCAAAGCCGCCGGTCTGGATTCCCACCGAACTGAACCTCGACCATTACCGCGCCATGTTCGGCGGGGCGGGCGAAGGCGGGGTGCCCGTCCTGACCTATTTCCGCAATTCGATGATTATCTCGCTGACATCGACCGTCATCGCGCTCTTGATCGGCATGGCGGGGGGCTATGCCTTTGCCCGCTATCGGTTCAAAGGCAAGGCCACGATCTTTGTGGCGCTGTTGGTCACCCGCGCCGTG
>CALRPK020000429.1:0-3174 GCA_943370015.1 Paracoccus haematequi | reverse complement strand
TCTGAATTGGCGCGTGGCCCCAAAGGCCACGGGCCGCGCACGCCCCGCCCCACCGGGGCGTGCGCATCCTGCGCCCACCCCGGCAGGACGCGCGCGGCCCTAACGGCGGCGAAGGAAAACGCTCCACTGGAGCCTTTTCCTCCGCCTTGCACGTTTCAATTGCCCAAAATCCCCGGCAGCCGCAGCCCCCGTTCCCGCGCCCATTCCTTGGCGATGTCATAGCCCGCATCGGCATGGCGCATCACGCCGGTCGCCGGGTCATTCCACAGCACCCGTTCCAAGCGCCGCGCTGCCTCATCCGTGCCATCGGCGACGATCACCATCCCCGAATGCTGCGAATAGCCCATGCCGACCCCGCCACCGTGATGCAGCGACACCCAAGTCGCCCCCGAGGCGGTGTTCAGCAAAGCATTCAACAAAGGCCAGTCTGACACGGCATCCGATCCATCCTTCATCGCCTCGGTCTCGCGGTTCGGACTGGCGACGGAACCGGAATCGAGATGATCCCGCCCGATCACAATCGGCGCTTTCAACTCGCCGGACTTCACCATCTCGTTGAACATCAGCCCCGCCCGATGCCGATCCCCCAGCCCGATCCAGCAGATCCGCGCGGGCAGGCCTTGAAAGGCGATCCGCTCCTGCGCCATGTCCAGCCAGCGGTGCAGGTGCGTATTGTCGGGAAACAGCCGCTTCATCGCCGCATCGGTGGCATGGATATCCGCCGGATCACCCGACAGCGCGCACCAGCGAAACGGCCCGATCCCCCGGCAGAAGAGCGGACGGATATAGGCGGGCACGAAACCGGGGAAGGCGAAGGCATTCTCCAACCCCTCATCCTGCGCGACCTGCCGGATGTTGTTGCCGTAATCCAGCGTCGGCACACCCGCATTCCAGAAATCCACCATCGCCGCGACATGCGCCCGCATCGAGGCCCGCGCCGCCGCCTGCACCGCCTGCGGATCGGTTTCCTGCTTCGCGCGCCATTCCGCCACGGTCCAACCAACGGGCAGATAGCCATGCAAGGGGTCATGGGCCGAGGTCTGGTCCGTCACCATATCCGGGCGCATGCCACCCGCCTGCATCCGGGCGTAAAGCGCAGGGAAAACCTCAGCGGCATTGCCCAGCAGACCCACCGACTTCGCCTCACCCTTCGCCGTCCAATCGGCAATCAGGGCCAGCGCCTCATCCACTGTCTTAGCTTTGGCGTCCAAATACCTCGTACGAATTCGAAAATCGATCCGCGTCTCATCACATTCCACCGCCAGACAGCAGGCCCCGGCCATCACCGCCGCCAAGGGTTGTGCGCCGCCCATACCGCCCAAGCCGCCCGTCAAGATCCAGCGCCCGGTCAGATCGCCGCCGTAATGCTGACGCCCCGCCTCAGCAAAAGTTTCATAGGTTCCCTGCACAATGCCTTGGGTTCCAATGTAAATCCACGATCCCGCGGTCATCTGGCCATACATGGCCAGCCCCTTGCGGTCGAGTTCATTGAAGTGATCCCAGGTCGCCCATTTCGGCACGAGGTTAGAGTTCGCGATCAACACCCGCGGTGCATCCGCATGGGTGCGGAAAATCCCCACTGGCTTGCCGGATTGGACCAACAGCGTCTCATCTGCCTCAAGATCACGCAGGCTGGCGACGATGCGGTCAAAATCCTCCCACGTCCGGGCGGCGCGGCCGATCCCGCCGTAAACCACCAGCTCATGCGGGTTCTCGGCCACATCCGGGTGCAGATTGTTCATCAGCATCCGCAAGGGCGCCTCGGTCAGCCAGCTTTTGGCGGTCAATTCGGTGCCGGTGGCGGGATAAACGTCGCGGGTGTTGTGACGGGTCATGGCGAATCTCACAAGTTGGGCAGGGGGATAGCGGCGGCAGTTGACAGCACGTCAGAGGCGACGAGCCGTCCTGCAACCTCAAGATCAGGGGCGAGGTAGCGGTCCTCTCCCAATGTCGCAACGTCCTGACGCAACCGCGCCAGAACCCGCGCCAAGGGGGCCGAGGTCGTCAAGGGCGCGCGGAATTCGACGCCTTGTGCAGCGCAAAGCGCCTCGATCCCCAGAATATGCGACAGGTTCACGTTCATGCGCGACAGCCGCCGCGCCCCATGGGCGGCCATGCTGACGTGATCCTCTTGATTAGCGGATGTGGGCGTGCTGTCTGTGACAGTTGGATGCGCCAAGTGTTTGTTCTCACTCATCAAAGCGGCGGTCGTCACCTCGGCGATCATCAGGCCGGAGTTCAGGCCGGGATTGGGTGTCAGGAAGGGCGGCAGATCGAAACTCAGCCCCGGGTCGACCATCAAGGCCACCCGCCGCTGGGCAATCGCGCCAATCTCGGACAGGGCCAGTGCGATCATATCCGCTGCAAAACCAACGGGTTCGGCGTGAAAGTTCCCACCCGAGACGATCTGCCCATCCGCCAGCACCAGCGGGTTATCGGTGGCAGCGTTCGCCTCAATCTCCAGCGTCCGCGCCGCCTGCCGCAACACATCTATCGCCGCCCCGGTGACTTGGGGCTGACAGCGGATGCAATAGGGGTCCTGCACCCGCGTATCGCCCTCACGGTGGCTTTCACGGATCACGGACCCCTCCAGCAGCGCCCGCATCACCGACGCGGCCTCAATCTGCCCGGCATGGCCGCGCAGGGCATGGATATCCGGGTGCAAGGGCGCAGTGGAGCCCATGATGGCATCGGTGGACAGCGCCGAAATCACCAGCGCGGCCCGAGCATTGCGCCAGCCGTCGAACAGGCCGACCAGCGCGTAGGCGGTGGAAAACTGCGTGCCGTTGATCAGCGCCAAGCCTTCCTTCGCGCCTAAGGTGATCGGCGAAAGCCCAACCTCAGCAAGGGCTTCAGCGGCGGGCTTCACCTGACCGCCAACCTCTGCCAGGCCCGCACCGATCATCGCGGCGGTCATATGTGCCAAGGGGGCAAGATCGCCCGAGGCCCCCACGGACCCCTGCGCCGGGATCACCGGCGTCACGCCATGCGCCAGCATATCCTGCAAGAGCGCGATCACCTGCCACCGCACGCCCGAGGCCCCACGACCGAGGGACAAGAGTTTCAGCACCATCATCAACCGCGCCACATCGCGCGGCATCGGTTCGCCCACGCCGCAGCAATGCGACAGGATCAGGTTTTTCTGAAGCGTTTCTGTATCTTCCGCCGCGATCT